>NZ_BAAACY010000055.1:0-4360 GCF_039521925.1 Virgibacillus salarius
GTTGAGTACCGAACGCAATCCAGCCAATCAGCTGCATAGTATAAACTCTAACTTTTGGGGGTAACCACCTCATTGTTCGTTTTTTATTGTTTCTTCATTCTTTTGTCTCAGCGTCTTATCCTTATTTGTCAATAATCTAGTGCTGCTGAACGTAGTTTTCTTCTCACCTCTCTTCCCCAGCTTTTCACCGCATCGGTGGAAACACCTTCTCTGTTCGCGATCTCTTTTATAGATAAATCCTTAACAATAAACAACAATACCCATTTCCATTGATTTTCCGTTAGTTCTTTTTTTATATCTTCTAAGTCTGTGTTTTCATGAAAGTACTCCGTTTCCTGATTACTTATTGGATACATTCTACCGCCAGCGCGAACATAATTACCATGTGTTCTTTTAAGGAACTGATGAGCTTCATACGTATCGTCATTTTCTCTTTCTCTTGTTTTCTTTCGAATTAAATCGATCATACGATTACGAATGGTATAATTAAAATAGGTAGCTAATGGTCCTTTATCTGGCTTATAGTTCTCATAAGCGTTCCACATGGCAACAAGCCCCTCTTGATAGAATTCCTGATGCGGATCATTAATATGAAGTTTATGAATATGGTAATGGATTCTGCGTTCATTCTGTTCAACAATCTCTTCAAAGGTCATATGGAGAGCCTTTTTTCCTTTAACCATCTTTATCCCCCTAACAACTCTATTTAATCCTATTATCGAATGAACAAAGAGGATAGTGGCATTTTTATTTATTTTGTTCTCGTCATTTTCTTATCTATCTAAAAAAACATCTCATTCAACAGAATGAAATGTTTTTGTGAGCCAGTTCCTATCTTAACGGTCTTTGTACAGTTGAACAATCTGTATGTGATATGACAAAATGAAGAAAGATATTTGTTCCTCACGCAATTCTACTTTTACTCAACCAGTTGGAGGTTTTGTTCCCCCCACTGATGGTTCGTACCATAAGAGTATGACCTCAAGGCCCTTTAACGAATCGGACATTTCCTTGAGTTGATCCCACTTCCCATATTGGTTTTACTTGATTGCTTGAAGTGGGAGTCTTACTACCAGTAATATGTGAGATAAACTAATCCCATTGTACAATTTAATAGATATCACCTATCATCCTATTAATTTACGTTAACTAACACAAAAAGTACATAGATAATTTAAAAAAATCTGATTTCCACAAAGGAACTCGCTATAATTACCCTCTGATTTATAGAAATGCGCTTCATATAGTTACCAGAGACAGTAATGCATGCTTTATCTTATAATGGTCCGCTTTAGTTATTACCCATCTTCTCTTTTTTTAAATTCCCTTTATTTATAATTTTATCAACTTACTTATAGCAGGTTTATACATGAAAGTGAAGAAGTCCTGTTTTTTATTTGGATGCTCAATCCTCGAGAGGATCAAGCGCTTTTTTCACTTCTCGTTATAAGCTATTAACAAAATTATTAATATTTTTATAAACTAGACCATTTATAATCGCTTATTTTCCACTGATTATCAATGTTACTTACTATGAATAGCACTTTGTAGTGTCCATATAAATCAGCAACTGCTGTCTGTGTCACTTTAAATTTAGTACTGGAGAGTTTTGTAATACTATATTCTTCCCCCTCCCGGAAGTCAGGTTCGCCATCCATAGGAATTAAATATAAGCCATCGCTTTTTTCCTCTAGGCGGTTAGACCATATCTGTTCTGCAACATTTCTTGTCATCATATTATTTAAGCGTGTATACACATCTTCTTTAACAACAAATGTGTTTTTAAATTTATAGGATTCTGGTTCTAATTCTGCAATAACTACATCAATGCTCGAATTAAATTGCCTTAGTTTATGAAGTATAACTTCTTTTTCCTTATCCGAAATGGAAGGTTCATTTTGCTCTTTATCCGTTGATTCACTTTCTTGATCTTTCTGATGTTTATTATCAGTCTGATTCGTAGATTGTTTTTCTTGATCTTCTTGATGTTCCTTATTACCATTTTGATCCGCAGATTGATTCTCTTTATCCTTCTGATCATTTGTTTCTATTGCATTTTCTTTTTCGTCAGACTCATCTTTATTTTCAGCGACTTCCTTGTCAACTTCATTCTGTTTAGGTTCTTTCTCTTTCATATTGTCTTCTCTTTCTATTAATTTCTTACTGGATTGCATCTTTGTAGAAAAAGGAGCAGGAGAAAATTCATAAATCTTATTGTCTATTACTTCATCTTTAAGTACAGGCCCGATTAATAGAAATACTAATATAAGCGCAAAAACTAGTGACGAGACATATAACGAATACTGCTTTTTCTTCTTTTTTCTTAGAATTTCTTGTTCATCATTAGTAGTAAAATGAATATTCTTGTTTAAATATTTCTGTATTTCTTTTTTAATATGATTATCAAACTCACTCATCATATATCCCCCTCTCTACTAATTCTCTTTTTAATAATTTCCTTCCTCTAACTAATCTTGATTTGACTGTATTCATTTTTAAACCATTAATCGTACTAATCTCCTTTAAAGACATTTGCTTATAATAATATAAAATAAGAACATCCTTATATTTAATTGGAAGCTGTGCAATTAACCGAACTAATTCATTTGATTGCTCTTGTTTTTCTACTTCCTCATGAATTGATTCTGTTAATAGTCCTTTTATTGTACTAATGACAGGTTTATAAATTATATTTCTAAAGCTCCATTTCCGTTGATAATCCTTACACTTATTAATCGTGATCCTATATAACCATGTTTTATAGCTTGATTTTTTATTAAAACGGTGAAAATTCTTATAACAAGATATAAAAACTTCTTGAACAATATCCTCACTTTGCGAGATATCATTTACATACAAATAAGCAATTCGTTTTAACTCATCTCCATATAACCCCATAAGTTCTTCTAATAGAATTTCATTAGTATCAGATTCACTTAAAATCTCTTTCTCATTAAACAAACCTTACTCCCCCTTCCATATATTAGACGATTATAAAAAAAGATATGGTGCGTTATATCCAAATTTTTAATAATCATCTAGTGTTAACGAAAAAAACCTTAAACACCATTGTATTTAAGGTTTTTTTCTAATTATATACTTGGATTATTATTTCTTTTGAAAACAATAATAACCAATCTTTTTATTATCATCCCTTATAAATCCTTTAGCTCGATATCCTTGCTTAAACAAACAATTAAACACCGCTCTTGTTTTCATTCGCCAGTCAATTGCCAGTTCTAACTGATTGCTTTTTATTTCTTGTATATTATTTGGCACAGAGACAAAATATGCATTCTCCTTTAAATTCTGATCGGCATGCAGGTTACTAATTGGCATTCCTTCTTTTTCTAATAGGAGTACTTGTTCTTCAATTACTGTCTGGACGTTCTCTAAGCTTTTATCCTCATTCCAATGCCATTCTATAATAATACGATCTGTTGCCATCCCCCGGTTCAATCCATCATCCATATCTCCATAGTAATTTTCCTTATACTTGACACCAGTCGCCCCTAATTTATTCATATTTAAGTAAGCATTTAAACTTTGCAATGGATCAAAGGTCCAAATCATTTTCTCATACCCCATTTGATCAGCAATCTCAGCTTGCTTACGCTTCATCCTTTCTCCTAGGCCTGCCTTCCGATAATCAGGTAGTAAACCTAGCATATGTGAATATAAATACACTTCCTGCCCATCATAGCCAGTAAAGCTATAGGAAAAACCAATTAATTTATCTCCATCGTATGCTCCTAACATTAGCCCTCCATTATTTATCGCTGTGTAGGTTTGATGTACAGGAGTTGCATTTCCCCAAATTTGATTTTCTAAATGAAGAATACTTTCTAACGCATCCATCTCTGTTATCTTTTGAATGACGATATTTCGTTTCATAAAATTCCTCCTCTGCAAGCTGATCTGTTCAGTTTATTTTCTAAATATAAAAGAAGTAGGTGTATCATTCAAGTAAACCTTTTGCTGTTTTAAAAGTGACACTTCAATCAGCTATAGTTTTGTTTATCCCCCGCGATCGTTAGTACCACAGGGGTATGACCTAAAGGCCTTAGAGCCAATCGGACATTTACTGGCAGTCGCCCCCCCACTTACCAATAGTGGCTTCTCTTTTTGCCTGAAGTAGGTTATTGTGGGGGGGATAAATAGTAAGTTGACCATATAAAGCACTTACTATAATTAATATACTAACGTAAAACAAATTGAAATAAATTCATCTTAATGAACGATCTATTTATTATAAAAATCCCCGAAGCATAAAAAATCCTGCTCGTTCAGGAGGCCACTGAAAAAGTCCAAAAAAGATATGATTTCCATTTTATTATGGGATTCATATCTTTTTTTAGTT
>NZ_BAAACY010000056.1:0-31074 GCF_039521925.1 Virgibacillus salarius
CGTTATCCGTGAGTATAAAAGCAGCTGTGTTACTTCATGCTAGCGTTGTAGATCCTGATAATAGCGAAGGGCGGCCACTTCAACTCCTGTGGGAAATGTTTGACCTGAAGATCCACTTTTTTGAGCGGGTTTTGCTAAAAAAGTTAGCTGAAGGACAAACCCCACGGAAAGGGAAGTGGGCAGCCGGAGTGGTGGTCAAGCAAGCAGTAGCTATTATTCCATAATAGCTACTAGAGGAAGCGTAAATCTGAGCATTTAGTGATAAGGACTGAGCGAATTTTGCTCAGTTTTTCTTAGTAAAGAAGAAATTAGCTACAAGCCAATCTAAATGAGATCTTAAATACATAGCTCTAGTCAATCGTGGAAAGCGAAGTATATTTCCGGAGTCACTTCGTTGCACGAATCATTTTTTCTAGTTTTGTTTAATTAAAGCACATTTGTTTCATACATGTATTAGTTGCTTTTATAAAGTAATCTAAGGGGAATGCAAGGACCCATCTTTTATATGTAGGATTCGATCTCCCAGGATGTCGGCTTCCTGTTTATCATGTGTAACTAAAATAACAGGTATTTTCCAATAATCATGAAGACGTTTTAATTCATTTTGGCAATCCGCACGCGTTTTCTCGTCTAAAGCGGAAAATGGCTCATCTAATAACAGAGCTTCCGGCTTGGTAGCAAGTGCTCTAACTAATGCTACACGTTGTTTTTCCCCTCCTGATATTTGTTGTGGATATTGGTGGAGTAATGGGCGTATCCGAGTTATATCTATTAATTGTTCAACAAGTAATGGATCTTTCATCCCATAACGAATGTTCTTTTCAACTGACATATGGGGAAACAATGCATAGTCCTGAAATAAATAGCCGATTCTACGTTTATGAATAGGAACGGGCTTTTGCTGCTTATTCTGATATAAAGTTCGCTCTCCAAGGCTGATTTTGCCTTTATCGGGATGAGTTAGCCCAGCTATGCAATTTAAGATCGTTGTTTTACCTGCCCCTGAGGGTCCGAATAGGACAACGATTTCATTATGAATATCGAATGCCGTATTTAATATAAAATGATTTCGTCTTTTTTCGATCGTAACGGAAAGCATCGAACAATTCGCTCCTTTATCAAAAATCAAGCTATAAACGCGACAAATCTATTATTCTAACGTTCTTATTGTCACATTCGTTTATAGACTAGGTCTGGATGTATCTTATTCTTTGGTAAGCTTCAATATATTTCTACCACTCCACCAATTAAGCCAAAGGATTGCAGTAAAGCCGACAATAACAATACCTATAACCCAAAATAGAGCAGTTTGCATATTTCCGGATTCTACAGCAAAGTAAATGGTTAAAGGAATGGTGTTTGTTTGATTAGGTATATAACCAGCGACCATTAAAGTAGCCCCAAATTCCCCAAGAGCCCTTGCAAAGGAAAGCACAAAACCTGCCACCAAACCTGGCCATGCTAAGGGGAAGGAAATTGTCCAAAATACTTTCCATTTAGATGCTCCCATTGTAAGTGCTGCGTGTTCAAGATTTTTCTCATATTTTAGAAATGCAGCAGCAGCACTTTGGTACATCAAGGGAAATGATACAACCACAGCAGCTATTACTGCACCAACCCAAGTAAAGACAATCTGATAATCAAACCACTGGAGTAAAAGACGACCAATTGGGCCGTTTTTACCGAAGATGAATAGAAGCCCAAAACCAACTACAGTCGGCGGAAGAACAAGTGGGAGTAGAAACAATGCTTCTAATAGCCGTTTTCCTGGAAATTGATTTCGCGAAATTAATCGCGCACAACTTACACCAAGCAAAAATACTATACAAGTTGCGATGCCAGCAATTTTAATTGATAAAATTAATGGTGTATAATCCATATCTACTTCAACCTTTGCACATTAATGGATGTTACGGAAGCCATAGGACTTGAAAATAGCCGCAGCCTTATCTTGTTTCAAGAAATGGATAAAGGTCTCTGCATCATGACGGTTTGTACTATATGAAGTAACGCTAGCAGGGTACACAATAGCTGGATATAGCGTCTCATCGACTTCTGTTATTATTCGTATATCATTTGAAATAGCAGCATCAGATGCATAGACAAAACCAAGCTCTGTATTACCTGATTCTACATAAGTAAGTGCTTGACGTACATCTTTTGCATACACAAATTGCTCCTCTAACGACTGCCAAACACCACTATTTTGCAATGCTGTTTTGGCATAAATACCAGCAGGCACACTCTCAGGATTTCCGATTGCAATTTGATCAATTTGCATGTCGGAAAGCTGCTGAAGAGAAGCTATTGACTGTGAAGATTGCTTATTACCAATTAACACTAAATGATTACCGATAACGTCTGTACGTGTATCTTCAGCAATTAATTTCTCTTCTGTAAGCGTATCCATCCATTGTTGATTTGCAGATAAAAATATGTCGACAGGAGCCCCTTGCTGAATTTGTCTCGATAGTTGTCCAGAGCCTCCGTAATTGACGGTTATATTAATGTTAGGATATTCCTCTTCAAAAGCTGTAATAACCTCTGGTAAAGCATCAGCTAAGCTTGCAGCGGCAGAAACTAAGAGTTTATTAGCTTCTGTAGATTTTTGAAATGGTTCCTCTTGATTAAAGAGGGAACAACCTGTTAGCGTAATACAACTAAAGAATAACAGAACGAGGTATTTCATTTAAAAACTCCTTGTCATAAGTTGTGCTCGACTATTTTGTTCGGCGTTTTGGATATACAGATATAATCATAATTAGCAATACAAGGGAATAAACACAAAAAAACCATAAATAATAATCACTAATTGGGGTAGTTAATGCTATTAACGCGTAAAGAAAAAACGGTACCGTCGTAGTAAAGGCAGTCATTTTCCAAATGATCGAGAATTTTAGTTTTCTACCCATTATTTTCGCTAAGTTAGTACCAATATACGCTATAGCAGAAAGCAATATAAAAACGATAATAGCCATTGGTAAATAATAAAAAATGAAAAAGTAAATAATCAAAAAGATAAAGCTAAGATCAGCGCTATGGCTACTAGAATTTGTGATTCGATCAATCAGAGACGGAATAGATACAAGCAGTAATAGAATAAACATGTAAATAATCGTAATGTCCATGCCTATACGATTAAGCTGAAAGATTGCTTTCTTTCTAGGTAATTTGATACTATGTAAAAACGCATTTAGAAAAATCAATATAAGTCATCCTTACATATTAGTTTCATTTACTATTATAAAGGAAACGAAGGACAATTTCTTATTAAGTAGTTGAAAAAAGGATGACATTTATCATAAAAAAGAAAGAAAGCGAGATAATAAAACAATTACTTACAATTCTTGTAGAAATATGTACTCCTTTATGGCTTCATTCCGTAATTTATTACCCGGGAAATAATTTTTTCTACGCTTTTCGACAACCATTTGCAACGAAAACATGTTATCATATTATAATGACGTAGTTACAACCAAAGTAAGATGGGGTGCAAAATGAATCATTCAAAACAACTAACTGACGGGGCGCTATTAACACTGGTATTCATGGGATTATTGCTAGTGAGCCTGTTTGTCCCAATTATACCGATAGTATCCATATTTTTATTGCCAATTCCATTTATTATTTATAGTTCAAGGTATGATTGGAAGCCAGCCCTAATCATGTTTGCCTTTTCTATTGTAATGACGATCTTATTTACAACGATCTATACGTTACCAATGACAGTTCTAATGGGGCTAGGCGGGATTATGATTGGTAGCTCTATTTATCGAAACCTCTCTGCTTATGAGACATGGGCAAGGGGGACTTTTGGGTTTATCATCGGATTATTATTTGCATTTGTTTTTACACAATTTGTATTTCAGATAAATGTAATAGATGCAATGGAGCAAATATTTAACGAATCTATGGAGATGTCAACAGGTGTGATCGAACAATTCACTGCTGAAGCGCAGTTGGAAGAAATTGATGAGATCATGCAACAAACGATCCATGCGTTTGTAACTCTGTTTCCATTTTTCTTAGCTACAATTGCTATTTTAATGGCATTTCTCAGTCAATGGTTCAGTTATAAATTTCTAAATCGAATAGAACGGAAAGACTTGCGGTTTCCACCATTTCGTGAATTGCGATTTCCGAATTCAATCATCTTTGTATATGTAATTGCTTTGTTATTTGCATTTATTTTTACGGACCCGGAAAGCTTGCAATATATGGCGACCCAAAACTTATTACTTTTAACACAAATGCTCGTTACGATTCAAGGTTTTTCATTTCTGTTTTTCTATGCTAACTATAAGAAGATAACAAAAGCATTTCCAATAATTTGTGTGGTGATCGGAGTGCTTTTCCCTATGATGTTATTTATTATTCGCTTTATAGGAATATTTGATTTAGGGTTTGGGTTAAGAGATAAGTTAGCAGAGAAGGATTAGCAGATCTATGAAAATAAAGGTAATGCACAGTAGGAGCTGAATGTGATGTCAGATAAACAAAAGAAGCCAACACTGAGAAATCATGTATGGGTCATTTATGTGCTGTCTATAATTCTGCTTAGTGTTATCTGGTATTTCCAGTGGGTAGTAGGACTAATCATGACTGTGCTTTTAGCTGTTTCGCTTTATTATAGTATCCGTTCTGAGCAAACGCTTCAAGATGAAGCGGAGCAATATATAACAACATTATCTCACCGAATTAAAAAAGTGGGAGAAGAAGCATTATTGGAAATGCCGTTTGGTATTATTTTGTTTAGTGAGGATTATAAAATTGAATGGGCAAATCCATATATGAATCAATTTGATGATGACAGTTTAGTTGGGAATTCTCTGCATTCGTTATCAGAGGATTTAATACCAAAAATTAAAGAAAATAAGGATGAAATTTGGTTTGAATTACAGGGTTATGTATTTCAGACAACAGTAAAGAAGGAAGAGAGACTTCTTTATTTATTTGATCGAACGGAGCAATCAGAATTACAAAACCTCTACCGTAATGAACAAACCGTTATATTATTTATTTTCCTTGATAATTATGAGGAAATTACCCAGAACATGGATGATACACATAAAAGCCATTTGAATTCACAAGTTACCTCTGTTTTAAACAAATGGTCAAAACATCATGGACTATATTTGAAGCGAACATCTCAAGAGCGCTTTATCGCTGTTGGGACAAAAGAGATTTTGGCTCAGCTTGAAAAAGTGAAATTTGAGATACTTGATGAAGTGAGAGAGTTAATTGGTGAAAGAAATACGCCGTTAACATTAAGTATTGGTGTAGGTGTTGGGTATGTGGATTTACCTACGCTCGGTGAGTTAGCACAATCCAGCCTTGATCTTGCACTTGGTCGAGGTGGAGATCAAGTTGCAATAAAAGATGAATCTGGAAAGGTTCGTTTCTATGGTGGGAAAACCAATCCAATGGAAAAACGTACACGAGTTAGGGCTCGTGTGATCTCCCACGCCTTAAAGGAACTGATAAAGGCAAGTGACAATGTCATTATTATGGGACATAAAGCGCCTGATATGGACGCATTAGGGGCTGCTATCGGAATCCTTAATATTGCAATTGCCAACGATGTAGAGGGACATATCGTATTTGACCCAGAAGATATCGATACAGGTGTATATCGCCTTGTCAATGCGATTCGTGAGGAAGAGAGGATATGGCAGCATTTTGTAGATCCAGAGGAAGCAGAATCACTTATCGGTGCGAGAAGTCTAGTTGTAGTAGTTGATACACACCGTCCATCAATGGTAGCTAGTGAAACACTTTTACAGAAGACGGATTATAAGGTGGTCATCGATCACCACAGACGTGGAGAAGAGTTTATCGAAAATCCAACGTTAGTATATATGGAGCCTTATGCATCCTCTACAGCTGAGTTAGTGACAGAGTTATTAGAATATCAACCCAAAAAATTAAAGCTACGAATGCTTGAAGCAACAGCGCTGTTAGCAGGAATCATCGTAGACACAAAAAGCTTTACACTAAGAACAGGTTCACGAACCTTTGATGCAGCATCATATCTTCGAGCAAAAGGGGCTGATACAGTACTCGTTCAGGAATTTTTGAAGGAAGATATTGATGTATATGTGGAACGAAGTAAACTAATCGAGCGATCGAAAGTATATCGAGATAAAATTGCTATTTCTAGTGCAGAAGAAGGGCAAGTTCATGGCCCTGTACTAATTGCTCAAGCAGCTGATATACTTTTAACAATGAGTGGGATTACAGCTTCCTTTGTTATATCAGAGCGGAAGGATGGAAGGGTAGGGATCAGTGCTAGATCCTTAGGAGACGTCAATGTTCAAGTGATTATGGAAAAAATGAATGGTGGTGGCCATTTGACGAATGCAGCCACACAAATAGATAATATGACAATTGTAGAAGCAGAGCGATTATTAAAAGAAATTTTAGATGAATATTATGAGGGGAGCGAATCAGAATGAAAGTAATATTTCTTAAAGATGTAAAGGGAAAAGGAAAAAAAGGCGACGTTAAAAATGTATCTGATGGATATGCGCGTAATTACTTATTAAAGAACAACCTAGCTGAAGAAGCAACGCACGGTAATATGAAAGCATTAGAAGCGAAGAAGCGTAAAGATGAGCAGCTAGAACAGGAAGAAAAGGAAGAAGCAATGGATCTAAAAGATAAGCTTGCGGACTTAACTGTAGAACTAAGTGCTAAGTCTGGGGAAAATGGTAGGTTATTTGGCTCTATAACGAGCAAGCAAATTTCTGAAGCATTGAAGAAAGACTACGGGTATAAAATTGATAAACGTAAAATAGAATTGGACCAACCTATCCGAGCATTAGGTTATACAACTGTTCCGGTTAAGCTACATCCAGAGGTATCAGGTTCAATCAAAGTACATGTTGCAGAAAAATAATACGTTGTAGAAACATCTAGTAAAACAGGCGCCCTGCGCTTAGATTTACATCTTCAGAGAGGGGAAAACAATCAATGAATGAGTCATGGAATGATCGTACTCCACCACATAATATAGAAGCTGAGCAATCCATTATTGGTGCGGTTTTCATTGATCCAGATGCGTTTTCTGCTGCTTCAGAGATACTGGTACCAGAAGATTTCTATCGTGCTAGTCATCAGCGGATATTTGCAAGCATGATTGCCCTTGCTGATCGTGGGGAGCCGATTGATGTTGTCACAGTAACTTCCTATTTGCATAATGCACAGCAGTTAGAAGAAGCTGGTGGCGTTCAGTATTTATCAGAGGTTGCGGAAAGTGTACCTACAGCAGCTAATATCGGTTATTATTGTCGAATTGTAGAGGAAAAGGCATTACTTAGAAGGCTAATACGTTCAGCAACAGACATTGTTACTTCTAGTTTCGAACGACAAGATGAAGTAGAAGATGTTGTTAATGAGGCAGAAAAGAGTATTTTAGATGTCTCTGGAAGGAAAAATTCTGGAGCATTTAAGGCCATCAAGGATGTACTAATTGATGTTTATGACAATATTGAACAACTTCATCATCAAAGTGCTGATGTGACAGGAATACCGACTGGATTCCGAGATTTGGATCGGATTACTTCTGGATTTCAGCGTAATGATCTTATTATTGTCGCTGCCCGTCCATCTGTAGGTAAAACTGCATTTGCGTTGAATGTAGCTCAAAATGTAGCCGTTAATACGGATGAAAATGTAGCTATCTTTAGTTTAGAGATGGGAGCAGATCAATTAGTTCAACGTATGCTTTGTGCAGAAGGAAATATTGACGCACAACGACTACGTAATGGTCAGTTGCAAGCTGATGACTGGAGTAAGCTAACTATGGCAATGGGGAGCTTATCGAATGCTGGGATCTATATAGATGATACACCTGGAGTACGTGTTGCTGATATACGTTCTAAATGTCGTCGTCTCAAGCAGGAGCATGGGCTTGGAATGATATTGATCGATTATTTGCAGCTTATTCAGGGTAGTGCAAATTCCAAGGAAAATAGACAACAGGAAGTATCAGAAATATCCCGTTCTTTAAAAGGTCTAGCTCGGGAATTGAATGTACCACTAATTGCCCTTTCACAGTTATCACGTGGTGTTGAATCACGACAGGATAAGCGCCCAATGATGTCGGACTTACGTGAATCTGGTAGTATTGAGCAAGATGCGGATATCGTCGGTTTCTTATACCGTGATGATTATTATGATTCAGAATCGGAAAAACAAAATATAATCGAAATCATTATTTCTAAACAACGTAATGGTCCAGTAGGAAATGTAGAATTAGCTTTTGTTAAGGAATACAATAAATTCGTTGATTTAGATCATCGTTATCAAGAAAGTGATGTACCACCAGTCCCTGTTTAATTTAGAGAGAGTGAGAAAAAAGAATGAAGAGACAATTAAAACGAACGATAATTAGTTGAAATGATATGCTCCCCTTAAGGTAGACAGATTAAAAAGTAAAAATCTGTTTCTACATTAAGGGGAGTTTTTATGACTCACAAATCATATTCAGTAGAATGGAAATATGAAGTATTGTTGGCTTTTAAGAATGGTTTAACACATAGCCAGCTATTCGCAAAATATCAAGTTACTATGTCTACAGTTTGTCCGAAGATCCACGAGGTAACGTGTTTTTCTTTACCAAGTTAGCGGAGTCCGTGCCCGTGGAAAGCGCGTATATTTTCACGATGTGGCGATGATACTCAGATTGATAATATGATTATTCGTATTTTGAGTAAAGAAGTTGTGTTTTGTGCCAGCCTCTTTTATGTTTAGAAATTATAAAATTAGCGTGTGTGGATAAATAGTGGCGCGTTGAGCCCTCGTCTAGAAACTAGGCGACTTCACAAATTGTCCTAATCTAAGTCATCAGCGGATCGCAAGCTCACCGTGATTTTTTATCTCCGTTGACGTGCTCCAGCCGCTACGTTTTTAAACGGGTGTTTGCGCTTTGATTCTTTTTAATCAACTTTACCGAACAATTACATTAATTTCTATATAAATGTTCGTGTTTTGAATTGACTATCTGATTTTATACTGATAAAATTACTTTTGTGATTAAAGAAAAACGTATAATATATATTAATTCAGTGGAGGTGCACCATGTCATCAGTAGTAGTAGTTGGAACACAATGGGGCGATGAAGGGAAAGGAAAGATTACGGACTTCCTATCGCAAAATGCAGAGGTTGTTGCACGATATCAAGGAGGTAACAATGCAGGGCATACGATTAAATTTGATGACATCACGTATAAATTACATTTAATTCCATCTGGAATATTTTTTAATGAAAAAACATGTGTATTGGGTAATGGTATGGTAATCGATCCAAAGGCATTTGTGGAGGAGATTGCTTATCTACACGAACGTAATGTATCTACAGATAATTTACGGATAAGTAATCGTGCTCACGTCATCTTGCCATATCATTTAAAATTAGATATCTTGCAGGAAGAAGAAAAAGGCGAAAATAAAATTGGAACGACTAAAAAAGGAATTGGTCCAGCATATATGGATAAAGCAGCGAGATGCGGTATCCGCATTGCGGACTTAATGGATAAAGAAACGTTTCGTGCAAAATTAGAGCAAAATTTAAAAGAGAAGAATCGTTTGTTTGAGAAGGTTTATGAGGTAGAGCCTATTCAAGTAGAGGATATTCTCGAAGAATATTATGAGTATGGGCAACAAATGGCTAAATATGTATGTGATACATCTGTTGTATTAAATGATGCCTTAGACGATGGACGCAGAGTATTATTCGAAGGTGCGCAGGGTGTCATGCTTGATATTGATCAAGGAACCTATCCTTTTGTAACATCTTCTAATCCAATTGCTGGAGGAGTAACCATTGGTTCTGGTGTTGGGCCTACAAAGATTGATCATGTAGTAGGTGTTTCCAAAGCATACACAACGCGTGTAGGTGATGGACCGTTTCCAACGGAGTTACATGATGAGATTGGTGACCAGATTCGTGAGGTTGGTCGTGAATATGGGACAACAACAGGGAGACCGCGTCGTGTTGGCTGGTTTGATAGTGTTGTTGTTCGTCATGCACGTCGTGTAAGTGGTATTACAGATTTATCTTTAAATTCTATCGATGTACTAACAGGTATTGAAACATTGAAGATTTGTGTAGCTTATCGTTATAAAGGGGAAATTATTAAGGAATTTCCAGCAAGTTTAGCGGCACTTGCTGAATGTGAACCAGTCTATGAGGAAATGCCTGGATGGACAGAAGATATCACAAATGTGAAAAGCTTGCACGAGCTCCCTGAGAATGCACGTCATTATTTAGAACGTGTTTCTCAGTTAACGGAGATTCCATTATCCATTTTTTCTGTTGGACCGGATCGCTCGCAAACCAATGTTGTACGAAGTGTATATAGCTAATTTAACAGGTACCAAAAGGTAATTGGTCTGGTAGTGAAAATTAATCTACGTCGTTATAGAAAACGGGACTGTCCCAACAGTCGATTCTAAATGAATTTAATGGGGCAACCCCGTTTTTTTGTTTATATGAGCTTTTCAACTAGGTTTTGATGAGTTGAAGTTATAGGTCCATAAAAACAAATTATTCCTTTCCCATTCTAAACTGAGTCAACTTCAGCAATTAGCTAGTCATATTGAAATATGAAAAAGCTGAATAGTAGAATACTGTTCATTTCCACTACAGTCGGACGCTTTCCACGGGCGGTCCGTGAGCCTTCTCATCGCTTGTCTTCTGCGGGGTCTCACTTGGCCACGCTATTCCGTAGGAGTCGTACCTTTTCATTCCAATCATGGAATCAATGTATTGAATATCATCTCACATAGGAACATAACATATCGAAATATCCATATATGTTATAGCGTCCTTCGCTGTTTTTAAATAATCTGTTCTAAAGTGCATTATTTGCACATATACTGTGGTTGGACTATTGAGCTTTTGTAGTAAATTCATGTATATAAAAACAGGATGATAAAAAATTAATTGTTGACTTGTTCTTTATAAAGAACTAAACTATAAATAACTATTAGACGGTTTACTAATATATCTTGCTTCCTGCTAAAATAGTAATTTTTTTGCTTTGATTGTTCTATATAAAGAATGACATGGATGTTATTAAGAAAGTAAAGCATTCATAAATAATTGGGGAGGTACCTTCATGGACAATGAAACGATAAATATACAAAAAAAGAAGAAGGATATTAACTTAAAAGAAGTATTTGATTTGTTAAAAAAAAGAGCATGGCTAGTTATTGCCATTACCATTCTTTTTACATCAGCTGGCTATCTATATAACAGTTTTAATAATACCCCTATTTATCAAACGTCGACAAGGGTGATTATTGGCGCAGATAGTGAATATATGAAGACACTCATGGTAATGATTACCGACCCATTAATTATGGATAAAGTGAAAGAAGAATTACAGCTATCACAAACATCTGAAGAGCTTGCCGAACAAATTGAGGTAGCCAGAATAGAAGATTCACAAGTAGTACAGATTTCTGTTAGGGACAGCGACTCTGCTCAAGCTGTTGAAATCGCCAATACAACAGCTACAGCGTTTAAAAGCGAAATTGCCGATATTTTAGATTTTAAAGAGGTGCAATTACTATCTTCTGCGGATGAAAATCATCAAGCTATAAATGGTGGACAGCATAAAATAGTAATTATTTCATTTATATTTGGTGCCATTACTGGTTTAGGATTAATTTTTTTACTTGATTCCTTGGATGGAACAATTCGAAAAGAAAGTGAGTTAGAATTGGTTCTTGGTGTACCGGTAATTGGATCGATATCGAACGTGAATAAGAAAAAGTTTGTAAAAAGAAGAAGACAAAGAAAAATAAACGTAAGGGGTGAGACAGCTGATATTAAGTAAGAGTAAGCGTAAATACATGAAGAAGGGAAATCTTATAACACATGCTTATCCTGATTCGATCATAGCGGATGAATTTAGAACAATTCGATCCAATATGAAGTTTTTAACCAATAATCCAAATCATCGAATATTTCTCTTTACATCAGTAGGAAGCGGGGAAGGCACATCAACAGCTATTTCAAATCTAGCTGTTACGATGGCTAAACAAAATGAAAAGGTACTGCTGATTGATGCTAATTTACGAAGTCCAGTCGTGCAGAGTGTTTTTAAAAAAGAAAAAAGCTTAGGGCTAACGAATTTGCTTACAAAAGATTTAACATGGAGCTCTGTTATTAATCAGACGGGAATTGGTGAGCTTGATATTCTTACAAGTGGTTCGAGTATTTTTAACCCTGCTGAAATAGTAGAAAGTGCGAAGATGCAGGAATTATTGAAAGAGTTCAAAACGATATATGATGTTATTCTAATTGATTCTCCAACTATCTTGAAATATACAGAAACAAGGTTACTGGCAAATTATAGTGATGGTGTGGTTTTACTTGTAGGCAGAGGGAAGACGGATTTAGAGGACGTTATCGAGGCTAAAAGAGTGCTTGAATTGGCGAAAGCGAATGTAATGGGAGTTATTATCAATGAAAAATACAAATAAATTTTTTTAAACCAATTGTTCGTTATTAAGAATTAAAACTGGTTTATGGTGATGTCTACTCGCCGTTATCAAGGTAGGCACTCGGTCATGCTGTGGGTTGTCAAACCTTAGACGCTAGTCGTCGATAGTGTGGTGTGAGGATGGGTTAGATGCCCAATCTATTTACATAAGAAAGTTTGTATGAGGGGAGGGAAGTTTGTGACATATCGACAAAGGTTATCATTTTTTATCTGCATTGATTCCTGTATTGTACTTTCTGCCATTTTTATAAGTAGTTTTTTAGTTGGGGAGCCTATTCATGTTGAGAACACATTGTTATGGATAAGTACGATTGCTATTTTATGTAGTCATTATTTCTTTTCATTATCTTATAAACTTTATAAAAAAGTATGGGAATATGCAAGTACAAATGAATTATTGTTACTTTTAAAAATTGTAACTTACGTTGCATTCGTTACAGGTGTCGTTCAATTCATTGCATTACAAGAAATACGACTTAAATTTTTAATGATAACATGGCTGCTACATTTGTTTTTTATTGGTGGTTCACGATTAGTTTGGCGATTGTACCGTGATTCTATTATAAATAGACGAACAACAAAAGTGAGAACTTTGATAGTTGGTGCCGGATCAGCAGGAACAATGGTTGCAAGACAATTATTAAAAAATAGTGAATGTAGATTGCTACCAATTGGCTTTATTGATGATAATAGCAAAAAGAAAAATCTTGATATTTTAGGACTTCCTGTTATAGGTGGCGTAAGGGAGATTGTCGATGTTGTTGAAGAACGTAAAGTAGATAATATTATTATTGCTATTCCTTCTTTACCTGAAAAGGAGCTAAAGCCCATTATTCAGGAATGTGCTAAAACTAAAGCAGAAACAAAGATCTTACCTTTACTGGAGGATCTGATTACGGGGAAAGTTTCTGTAAATCAATTTCGTGATGTCGAAGTGGAGGATCTCTTGGGAAGAGAACCGATAGATATAGATATCGAAAGTATTTCCAAAAATATTCAAGGAAAGAGGGTTCTTGTAACAGGGGCCGGTGGATCGATAGGATCGGAATTATCACGACAACTAATAGAATTTCAGCCAAGTCATTTAATACTACTAGGTCATGGTGAGAACAGTATTTATACCATTGAGATGGAGTTAAAGGAAAAAAAGCAGCATGATGCAGTTGAAATCACAGCAATTATTGCAGATATTCAAGATAAGGATAAGATGATGGATGTGATAAAAACTCACAAGCCAGATATTATTTATCATGCTGCAGCCCATAAACATGTACCATTAATGGAAAAAAATCCAGAAGAAGCTGTAAAAAATAATATGATAGGAACCATGAATGTAGCAATAGCTGCCAGCGTACATCAGGTGACTACTTTTGTAATGGTTTCAACAGATAAGGCTGTTCATCCAACTAGTGTCATGGGGGCGTCAAAAAAACTGGCAGAAATGATTATTCAGGATATGGATAGAAAAAGTGATACAAAGTTTGTCGCTGTTAGGTTTGGAAATGTATTAGGTAGCCGCGGAAGCGTTATACCATTATTTAAAAAGCAAATCGAAAGAGGAGGACCAGTTACCGTAACACATCCAGATATGGTTCGTTATTTCATGACAATTCCTGAAGCCTCAAGGCTAGTTATCCAAGCTGGCGCATTAGCTAATGGGGGTGAAATTTTTGTACTAGATATGGGAGAGCCTATTAAAATCGTTGACCTTGCCAAAAATTTAATCACGCTTTCGGGCTTTACACTTGATGATATAGAGATAACCTATACCGGAGCTAGGCCGGGGGAAAAGCTGTTTGAGGAACTACTTACTGAACAGGAAATAGTAGATCAACAGATTTATCCAAAAATTTATATTGGGAAAACGACAGAGATCCAAATAGAGAGCATTCAAGATATTCTAGCAACATATACGAGTTTAGATTCACACGCTTTAAAGAATCGATTAATAGAGATAGCAAATAGTAAGACAATCCATAAATCTGAATCGGTAGTCACCATATAGAAATGGAGTGGGGGAAACAGAATATGAAGGTTAGGAAAGCTATTATTCCTGCGGCTGGGCTAGGTACTAGATTTTTACCTGCTACAAAGGCGATGCCAAAGGAAATGTTACCAATTGTTGATAAACCTACTATTCAATATATTGTAGAAGAAGCAGTTGCTTCAGGGATTGAGGATATCATTATTGTAACAGGGAAAGGAAAGCGGGCTATCGAGGATCATTTTGATCATTCCTTTGAGCTGGAGCAAAGTCTTATGAATAAACAGAAATACAACTTGCTACATGCCGTACAACGTTCTTCAACACTCGTGGATATTCATTATATACGGCAAAAAGAACCCAAAGGTTTAGGGCATGCTATCTGGTGTGCACGTAAGTTTATCGGTAATGAACCGTTTGCTGTTTTATTAGGAGACGATATTGTGAAAGCAGAAACACCGTGTTTAAAGCAATTATTGAATCAATTTTATCAATGCCAGTCACCGGTTATTGGTGTGCAGAATGTAAAACGAGAAGATGTATCCAAGTATGGGATTGTAGCTGGACAGTTAATGGAGAATCATCTGTACCAAGTCAAGGATCTAATTGAGAAACCGAAGCAACAAGAGGCTCCATCTACCTTAGCTATTTTAGGTAGGTATATTTTAACTCCAGCCATATTCGAAATTCTCAAGTCACAGGAACCTGGTACAGGAGGGGAAATTCAATTAACGGATGCCATAGCAAAGCTAAATGCATATGAATCTGTTTATGCGTATGCATTTGCTGGTGAACGTTATGATGTTGGTGACCAATTAGGGTTTATGCAAACAATTATTGCTTTTGGATTGCAGCGAGAGAACTTAAGGAAGCCATTATTAGATTATCTTGCAACCGTAGTAGAAACAGAGTTAACTAGGTAGTCATTAAGAAAAGGTGAATAGAGTATGCCAAAGAAAATCTTATTCTGTGCAACCGTAGATTATCATTTTAAAGCATTTCATCTGCCATATTTAAAGTGGTTTAAGGAGCAGGGCTGGCAAGTCGAGGTTGCTGCTAAAGGTTCAATGGAATTACCTTATGTTGATCATAAATATCATATCGAGATTGACAGATCGCCATTTCGTCTAGCAAATTGGAAAGGCTATAAGCAATTAAAATCATTAATCGAGAAACAACAGTATGCTATCGTCCACTGTCATACACCTATGGGTGGTATGTTAACTAGAATGGCGGCAAGGAGGGGAAGAAAGAAAGGGACGAAGGTTTTGTATACAGCACATGGATTTCATTTTTGTAAAGGAGGATCATGGAAAAGTTGGCTCATCTATTATCCTATTGAGAAGTATCTTGCTCGTTTATCGGATAGCTTAATAGTAATTAATAATGAGGACTATCAATTAGCAGTGAAGCATGGTTTTAAAGCAGGGGAGATCAACAAGGTTAATGGTGTTGGTGTTGATCCAGCTACATTTATCCCGATAGACCAGGCAAAAAAAGCAATACAAAAAAAGTCATTCGGGTTTCAACCAGATGACTTTTTACTATTTCACGCTGGAGAATTTAACAAAAATAAAAATCAGCAATTCCTCATCCATGCTTTAGCTTATTTAAAAGAAGAGCTCCCGAATGTAAAGCTACTCCTTGCTGGGGAGGGTGATCAATTCCATTTTTGTAAGGAGTTAGCTACAAAGCTTGGCGTGGAACATCTTATCCAATTTCTTGGATTTCGAAAGGATGTACATAACCTCTTGCCTATTTGTGATATTGCGTTGGGTTCCAGTTATCGAGAAGGCTTACCCGTAAGTATTATGGAGGCAATGGCATGCGGTATTCCAATAGTCGCTACGAATAATAGAGGATATAGGGAATTAATCAAGTGTAATGAAAATGGTATCGTGCTACCACAAATGGATTCTAGATTGCTTGCTCAACAAATAAAGCTTCTATCTGAAACACCAGCACAAAGGCAATCATTAGGTGAAAATGCTCGTGATACAATTTTACAATATTATAGTCAAAGCTTGGTACTAGAGCAGTTGCGTAGCATTTATAAAAGGTATATGAACGAAGGGGAGGAGAAAATATGGGTAGCCCACTAAGAGTCCTTCATGTTGTCGTAAATATGAACAGAGGGGGAGCAGAAACGCTACTGATGAATTTATATCGAAATATGGACCGAACAAGGGTTCAATTTGATTTTTTAACGTGTAGAGAAGGTGAATTCGATGCAACAATTAAGCAGATGGGTGGACGTATTCATCGGATCCCTTATATTACGGATGTTGGGCATCATGGATTTAGGCGGGGTTTACGACAGTTTTTTCAACAAAATCAAGAATATTCCATTGTTCATTCCCACCTCGATAAGATGAGTGGACTCGTTCTTCGAGAAGCTAAGGCAGCGAATGTACCCATTCGAATATCCCATAGCCACAATACGGAAAGTGAAGGAAGTCTAGCTACAAAACTATACAAGAGCTTTGCAGGCAGCTTTATTACACAGAGTGCTACCCATTATTATGCATGTTCTCAAGCTGCAGCAAATTGGTTGTTTAAAAATAAGGCACAGCAAGCTTTTATTCTAAAGAACGGCATTGAAGCAGATAAATTTCAATTTTCTCAGCAGTTACGCAACGATATGCGGGAAAAGCTGCGTATATCAGAAAATACATTTGTAATAGGTCATGTTGGAAGGTTTACACGACAAAAAAATCATCTATATTTACTAGAATTATTTAAGGAAATACAACGTGAAATACCTAATACCGTCCTATTATTAGTTGGGGATGGACCATTAAAATCAAAAGTGAAAAAAAGAATTAGTGAGTTGAATCTTGAAAGTCATGTGCGTTTACTTGGTATACGAAAGGATATACATCTTTTATTACAGGCGTTTGATACGTTTATCTTTCCATCTTTACATGAGGGGTTACCGGTTACATTGATTGAAGCGCAAACTGCAGGTTTACCCTGCATCATTGCTAATACGATTACGAAAGAAGTGGATATGGGATTCGGTCTTATAGAATATATAGAACTTAATGCTAAGGATCGTTGGATCAAGCAGATAATGAAATGTCATAAAGCTGCCTTCACTCGTTATATGTATGAAGATGCAGTGTCGCAAAGGGGATATGATATACGAAAAACCGCACGTGAAACCCAAGACGCTTACATCAATTTACGAGAGGAGATTGTATGAAACGTATAACGATATTTACTCCCACGTATAATAGAGCCTATTGTCTTCACCATTGTTACGAAAGCTTAAAAGCACAAACCTCTGAAGATTTTATATGGTTAATTGTGGACGACGGTTCGACGGATCATACGTGGGAATTAGTAGAAAAGTGGAAAGAAGAAGATGTGATACAAATTGATTATTGTTGGCAGCCAAACAAAGGGATGCATGGTGCACATAACACTGCCTATGAACGCATCCAAACAGAATTAAATGTTTGTATCGATTCAGATGATTATATGCCAACGGATGCTGTTGAAAAGATTCTAACATTTTGGGATGACTATGGCAGTGAACAAGTTAGTGGAATTATTGGCCTGGATGCAGATAAGCATAATAAGATTATTGGCACTCCGTTACCACAGCACGTCAGCCAATCAACATTATTTAATCTTTATCACAGATATGGTGTTAAAGGGGATAAGAAGCTTGTCTATCGAACAGCATTAACGCGGAAGTATAACTATCCACTATTTGAAAATGAAAACTATGTAGGACTAGCATATAAATATTTTATGCTAGATAGGGATTATGAGATGTTATTAATGAATCAAGTACTATGCCATGTAGAATATCTACCTGATGGTTCTTCTTATAATATGATAAATCAGTATCGAAATAACCCAAAGGGCTTTTCCTTTTATCGTAAAGAGCTAATGCAGTTACCGTTCGCTAGTACTGCTTTTAAGTTTAGGCAGGCTATCCACTATGTATCAAGCAGTATGCTAAGTAATAATCGTTCATTTCTCAAAGAGACACCAGTAAAAACACTTACAATATTAGCTATACCACTTGGCTTTTTATTGTTCTTATATATTAAGTTTAGATCGACTATTACCACAATGACCTCAGCCCAATAAAGATTTACTTTATGCCGAAAGGAAAAATCATATGGCCTTGCTTTGGTTTAACCTTATACTCGTTTTCTCATTTTCTTTTTTAGCCCGATATGTGGCAACACCAATTACCGCTTCAGGCATAGTTGATGCGATTCGGCCAAATAAATTACTTGTTTTTGCTTCATTAGTATCTCTTGTAGTCATCTCCGGACTACGATCTAATATTGGAGATACCTTTTTTTATAAATATTCCTATGAGCTTAATAATTTTACATGGGATACAGTAATAGCGCAAAAGGATATCGGTTTTGGTTTGCTACAAATGCTATTAAAAAATTTTATTTCAGAAGATCCACAAATCTTGATTTTTACAACAGCTCTTATCACAAATGTATTCATCATTTTTGTTTTATACCATTATTCAAGAATGCTAGAGCTTAGTTTGTATGTCTACATCACAGGTGGTTTATTCCTTGTATCTATGAACGGCATACGGCAAGTATTAGCTGCTGCAATTGCTTTCACAGCAATAAAATATGTAACGGAAGGAAGTTTTATAAAATATGCATTGATTATTTGTTTGGCTTCCTTGTTTCATCAAAGCGCACTTATTCTATTACCTATATATTTTTTAGTGCGATTTAAGGCATGGTCCAAAGCGACGCTTGTATTAATTGCGTTATCTTTAGTCATCGTAGTTGGATTTGAACAATTCTCAGCACTATTATTTTCAGCACTAGAGGATACCCAATATGGTCACTATAAAGGCTTTGAGGAAGGTGGGTCGAATATCCTGCGGGTTGCGGTAGGTGCGGTGCCTTTATTTATTGCTTTTCTAGGTAGGAATAAATTAAGGGAATTAACTCCAAATAGTGATTATATTGTAAATATGTCGCTATTAGGATTTATTTTTATGTTGATATCTACGCAGAATTGGATATTCGCTAGAATTTCCATTTATTTTGAGTTATATCAGTTAATTCTTATTTCATGGATTGTAAAGCTATTTCGTGAAAAGGACCAAAAATTTATCTACTTTGGAATTTTAATTTGCTACTTCGCTTATTATTATTATGAAAATGTAATAAGCCTACAAATTTTATATGAAAGTGATTACCTTGTATGGAACACGAAAGGGGGAGAAAAATGACCATTCTCGTTACTGGAGGGGCTGGATATATCGGTAGTCATACCTGTGTGGAGCTACTTAATAAAGGTTATGACATCGTTATTATGGATAGCTTTGAAAATAGTAATCCAAATGTATTAAAGCGGATAACGGAAATTACTGGTAAGCAAGTGAAAGCATATCCTATCCGTTTATTAGATAAAGCGAGTGTTAGAGAGGTATTCGCTAAGCATAATATAGAGGCGGTCATGCATTTTGCTGGTTATAAAGCAGTGGGTGAGTCTGTTTCATTCCCGCTTAAATATTACCGTAATAATGTCCATAGCACCGTCATTTTATGTGAGGTTATGCGTGAGTATGGGGTCAATAAATTGGTGTTTAGTTCCTCGGCCACAGTATATGGTGCTGTAAATCAAGTTCCGATTGATGAGAATACGGAGCTGAAGCCAGTAAACCCTTACGGACGTACGAAACAAATAATTGAGGGAATGCTGCAAGACTTATACTTTTCAGATCAACGTTGGAGTATAGCCTTATTGCGCTATTTTAATCCAATTGGTGCGCATACTAGTGGCTTGATAGGAGAGGATCCAAATGGTATACCGAATAACCTACTTCCTTATATTTCACAGGTTGCTGTGGGAAAGTTAGATAAGCTTCATGTATTTGGAAATGATTATCCTACGAAAGATGGGACAGGAATAAGAGATTATATTCATGTGGTTGACTTAGCTATTGGTCATTTAAGTGCACTAGAAAACGTACAATCCTCCACAGGTATAAATACGTTTAATCTTGGTACTGGTAGAGGATACAGTGTACTAGAAGTAATAGCTGCATTTGAAAAAGCTACTGGTAGAGCTATTCCTTATACGATAGAAGCACGAAGATCTGGGGATGCAGCCATTTGTTATGCAAATTGCTCAAAAGCAAAAGAACAACTTGGGTGGCAAGCAACCAGAGGAATTGACGCTATGTGTAAGGATACGTGGAGATGGCAATCTACTAATCTAAATGGCTATGAAGAAGTAACAAAACGGAATAAAACGAATGTATCCCTGATAAAAAATGCAGGGATTTTTTAATGGCTTTTATCCAACTTTATTATGCTTCTCCTCTTCTACTCAATTAAAAGAAGCCTTAAAAAAGCGCTCTCAGCGCTTTTTTGTAGTGTAAGAAAGTATAAAATCAGTGTAATGACTGCGTTAAGCCAAGTAGTTATTTTGAAATGGTTGATGTCTATTGGCAATGATCCGACTAATTACTTCGCTTTCCGCGGGCACGGCCTCAACTAACTTTGCAAAGAAGACGTTGCAAAGTGGATTTTCGGCTCGCGCTAATCCCGCAGGAGTCTACGTAATTCGTCTCCGCTATGCGAAGGTGCAACAATTCTTGTCATAAGTAATAGGTTGACTTTTTTTCCAATGGGTAAAGTGAAAATCGTTATCCGTGAGTATAAAAGCAGCTGTGTTACTTCATGCTAGCGTTGTAGAGCCTGATAATAGCGAAGGCCGGCCACTTCAACTCCTGTGGGAAATGTTTGACCTGAAGATCCACTTTTTTGAGCGGGTTTTGCTAAAAAAGTTAGCTGAAGGACAAACCCCACGGAAAGGGAAGTGGGCAGTCGGAGTGGTGGTCAAGCAAGCAGTAGCTATTATTCCATAATAGCTATTATAGAAAGCGTAAATCTGAGCATTTAGTGATAAGGACTGAGCGAATTTTGCTCCGTTTTTCTAGTCTAGGAAATGAGGGATCTGCCTTGTGGATAAATATGGGCGTGTTGAGCCGCGTTCAGCTCCAGCGCCCGGAAACTAGGCGAGTTCACGAATCCTTCTACGATAAGTCATCATCGGTTCGTAAGCTCACTGTGATTCCTTTATCTCTGTCGACTCACTTCGTTGCTACGTTTCTAATCAGGCGCTAGCGCTTTTGTTCGTGTATACGGCAGTTTTTATAAGGGAAACGCTTCATAGAAAGGAGTAAATATATGAAACGATTGGTTGATGTTTTTTTGTCCATTAGTATCCTTATTTTATTTTCTCCTATTTTCCTTATCGTTGCTGGGGGGGTCAGGCTGCAATTGGGAAGTCCTATTATTTTTAAACAACAACGCCCTGGTTTGCATCATAAACCGTTTCAGCTGTATAAGCTCAGAACGATGATAAATGAAAAGGAGAAAAATGGCGTCCTATTAACAGATGAAGAACGTTTAACAGCTTTGGGTAAGTGGATAAGAAAATACAGCTTAGATGAACTTCCACAATTTATTAATGTGCTAAAAGGTGAGATGAGTATTGTTGGTCCTCGACCACTACTGATGGAATACCTTCCATTATATAACGAAGAGCAGTTACTTCGTCATACGGTGAAACCTGGCATAACAGGGTGGGCTCAAGTAAATGGAAGAAATGCAATTACGTGGGAGGAAAAATTTAAATTAGATATTTGGTATGCAAAAAATCAAAATCTCCTATTAGATAGTAGAATCTTAGTTTTAACTTTTATTAAAGTGCTTAAAAGGGAAGGGATAACTCAACAGGGTTCAGCAACAATGACAAAGTTTCATGGCACGAAAGAAGCCCAATAAGATGCGGATCATTATCATAGGAGATGGTGGACATAGCAAGGTTGTACAAGAGATGGTATTTGCTAAGGAAAATTATCATGTTGTAGCTATTTTAGATGATAAGTATGAACGTGGATTTCAGATAGAAGGTGTCATTCATGCACCCGTATCTTATCTTATAAAGCTTTTACGTAAAGGAACTAAGGTGGTTATTGCTATTGGTGACAATAAAGTGAGAAAGGAAATTGTGGAGCAACTACCATTGTTACCAAAGCATTATCTATCCATAGCTCACCCGTCAGCTATAGTGAGTAAATCTGCTACCATTGGGTTTGGATCAGTAATTATGCCTCATGCGATAATCAATGCGAATGCTGAAGTAGGAATGTACTCGATTATCAACACATCAGCAATTGTAGAGCACGATAGTACAATAGGTGATTATTCGCATGTTTCACCAAATGCAACATTAGCGGGGAATGTAAGCACGGGTGAGGGAGTTCATGTTGGTTCATCAGCTACTATCATACCAGGAAAGCATCTAGGAAAATGGTCTATTATTGGTGCAGGGTCTACCGTTATTGAGCATATCCCAGCCTATAGTAAAGCTGTTGGTTCCCCTACACGAATTATAGATAGATTCGTCAATAATGATAAAACGAAAAAAGAGGGTGAGCTTATTGACAGAGCCAAGAATTAATCTATCCTTGCCACATATGAGTGGTACAGAAATGGAATATATAGAAGCGGCGTTTGAGATGAATTGGATTGCCCCACTTGGCCCAAATGTAGATAGGTTTGAGCAAGAGATGGCTGAGCGAGTAGGTGTTAAGGATGCGGTTGCGCTAAGCTCGGGAACGGCCGCTATTCATCTAGCGCTGTGTTTGATGAATGTTACGAGAGGAGATACGGTGTTTTGCTCTACGTTAACATTTGTTGCTAGCGCTAATCCCATTTTATATCAAGGGGCAGAACCGGTTTTTATAGATTCAGAGCCTGATTCCTGGAATATGTCACCGCAAGCTTTAAAGCGGGCAATGGAGGATGCTGTCTTACGGGGAAAGCTTCCGAAAGCAGTTATTGTTGTTCATCTCTATGGACAAAGCTCCCAAATGGATGCCATCGTACAGATTTGTAATGCCTATGAAGTCCCTATCATAGAAGATGCAGCGGAGTCCCTAGGTACCACCTATAAAAACAAGGCTTCCGGTACGTTTGGCAAGTATGGAATTTACTCATTTAATGGAAATAAAATTATTACTACATCCGGAGGGGGGATGCTCATCTCAAACGATGTTGAATCTATACAACGAGCGCGTTTTCTTGCGACGCAGGCTCGCGATCAAGCACGACATTATCAACATAGCGAAATCGGATTTAATTACCGAATGAGTAATATTGTAGCTGGGATTGGTAGGTCACAATTACGTGTGTTGGAGGAACGTGTTGCTGCAAGAAGGCAGGTGTTCGATAGGTATGAACGATTATTAGGAGATTTACCAGGTATTCAATTTATGCAAGAGCTAAAAAACACAAGATCCAATCGTTGGCTGACTACGTTTACCGTTAGTCCAGAGGCTACGAACACAACAGCAGACGAGGTGTTAAGGACCTTAGAAGAAGCAAATATAGAAGCACGACCAGTTTGGAAGCCTCTTCATTTACAGCCACTTTTTTACGATGCTACGTACTATCCACATCAAGAAAACCTTCACGTAGCCGAACAATTGTTTCAAACAGGGATTTGTCTTCCTTCTGGGTCAAACTTAACGGAAGAGCAGCAGTTTCGAGTTATTACTTGTATTCGAAAGGCGTTTAAGCGTTCTCTCCCAAATGGGAGTTTTTTTATTATAGGAAAACGCGAGGTATAGGAGATGTTGGGAAAAAATATTAAACGTATTCGTAAAAAAAAGGGAATTAGTTTAACAGAATGCGCACAACGTGCAAATATATCGAAATCTTATTTAAGCAGTATGGAAAGGAATGTCAATCATAATCCATCGATCCAAATATTAGAGAAAATCGCAGCTGTGTTGGATGTCGATCTCCGAACGATATTAGGCTTAGATGATAAAGATGCAAAATTGCCAGAGCATGAGTGGATAGATTTTGTAAATGAACTAAAGAGAACAGGCATTGACAAGGGGCAACTTCATGAATATCGCGCAGTGATTGAATTTGCAAAGTGGCAAAAGGAGAAAGATGATTTAGGCTAATAAGAAGAACTGTTTAAATTTACAAAGGAGATCATAAATGAAACAGAAGAAGCCGATTAGAGTATTACATGTGGTTGGTGCAATGAATCGTGGTGGAACAGAAACATTGCTTATGAATATCTATCGAAGACTAAACCATCAACAAATACAATTCGATTTTATATCTTACAGTAGTGAAGAAGCGGATTATGATCAGGAAATTAGAAGTTTAGGTGGTAGCGTTATTACGCTTACAAAGACAAATTCAATTCGTGAGATCTATCATGCTATCAAGCACTATGGCCCATATGCGGCCATCCACGCACATACGCTATTTCACTGCGGGGTTGCTATGACAGCCGGTTATCTAGCTGGTGTTAAGCGAAGAATATCGCATGCACATACGACGAAGGATGAAGGCAACAGTATCATTAGAAAAGCCTATAAGCCCATGATGCGATTGCTCATTCAGCTATTTTCCACGCATTTATTAGCATGTAGTAATCATGCTGGTCACTATCTATTCGGCCGAAGAGGGCTATCGAAACAAACGTATGCCTATTTTCCCAATGCAATTGAGTATACGCATTTTTTGTATAAGGATCACAAGCAGGTAGAACAATTTAAGAGGGAGGAAGGGTTATCGAATCAGCGGATTATTGGTCACATTGGTAGATTCATCGCAGCTAAAAATCATCGATTTCTACTGGAAATCCTAAAAGCTTGTAGACAAAAAGATCCTACAGTCATGCTAATTCTTGTTGGGGAAGGTAAGTTACAAAAAGAGCTTCAGGAAACTGCTAAACAAGAAAAGCTTGATCAGAATATTCGTTTTTTAGGACTTCGCACGGATATTCCTACTATTCTGCATACAATGGATGTATTTCTATTTCCATCCATTTATGAAGGGCTGGGTCTTGTGTTACTAGAGGCACAAGCGAGTGGCTTACCATGTATCGTTTCCGAAGCCATTCAACCGGAGGCAGACCTTAAATTAGGACTAATCTCGAGAATTTCTTTGCAGGAAGGGCCACAATATTGGGCAGATAAAATTATGAACATGGTGTATAAGAGAGAAAAGAATACGATGAAAGTGAAAGCTGCTTTCGAAAAAAATGGATATTCGGTTTCCCTAGCTATTGCAAAGCTGATGGGCATTTATATATCCGATAGCGGTGGTGTATATGAAGAAAAAAATATTTATCGCCTCCTTTGATATGGAGGTTGGTGGGGTAGAAAGGAGTCTCCTTAGCTTACTTGAAAATCTAGATTACGATACGTACCATGTCGATTTAATGCTGTATAGGCAGCAGGGGGAATTTTTGAAGCTCGTTCCACATAACGTAAATATATTAACTGAAATACCAGCGTATACGACATTTCGTAAGTCCATTCCAACCGTTATAAAAGAACGGCATTACCAGATAGGTTTTTCCAGAATAAGGGCGAAGCTACATGCACAAATAAACGGTTTTAAATTAAAAGCTTCGGAGCCAGGCTATTATCAATCGCAGCTCATGTGGAAATATACCTTGCCGATGCTACCGACTATAAAAGAGCAGTATGATGTTGCAATTAGTTATTTATGGCCCCATTATTTTGTTGCTGAAAAGGTGGAAGCACATCATAAAATCGCTTGGATACATACAGATTATTCAACAGTGCAGGTTGATAAAGAAATGGATTACGATATGTGGGCTAAATTCGACTCGATTATTGCGGTTTCGGAGGCATGCAGAGAGGCTTTTTTAAACGTATATAAAGGACTTGATGTAAAAGTAGTAGAGAATATGATATCACCTATGTTTGTTAGGAAGATGGCAACAAAAGAAGTAGAAAATCCGATGCTAAACGATACTAGATTTAAGATCGTAACGGTTGCACGTTTATCTCATGCGAAAGGGATTGATATGGCGATAAAAGCATTAAAGCAAATAATAGATAGTGGTTATAAAAACCTTGCTTGGTACGTTGTTGGCTATGGTGGAGATGAGCAAATGCTGTATCGATTGATCGCCAACAATCACCTACAAGATCATTTTTTCTTATTAGGGAAAAAAGTCAATCCGTATCCCTTTATGAAAGCAGCAGATCTTTACGTGCAACCTTCCAGATATGAAGGAAAAGCAGTGACAGTAACAGAAGCGCAAATTTTAGCAAAACCAGTTCTAATTACCAATTATCCAACCGCTGCAAGTCAGCTTAAGCATAACGTAGATGGATGCATTTGTGCTCTCGGAATTGATGGTTTGGTTACCGGCATCAAGCAGCTGATTCATCATACATCCTACCGAAATAGACTAGCAGAGAATACCAAGCAATTAGATTATAGCAATAAATTAGAAATCAAAAAGCTATATCAGACATTTGAACAAGAAGTCGCAGGGAGGTCATAGTCTTTAATGGATAATATTGTATTATTAGATACATCTGTAGGGTCTCTGAATAAGGGTGATGACATTATTATGAAGTGTGTGAGAGAGCACTTAACGGAAATTACAAAGGAGGATTACGTACTTACCTTACCAACGCATTTAGCTCCATTTCATTGGTATCAAGTGGTTAGAGGCTCTAACCGTGTAAAACTATATAGTAATGCGAAATACAAATTTGTCGGAGGATCCAATTTACTGACAATGGATATGCTAACCCATTTTCCACAATGGAATATTAATCTATTTAATTATCAACCTTTAAAAGGAAGTATTTTGGTTGGAGTTGGTGCAGGAAAAGGAACTAAAATAAAGCGATATACAAAAATGCTTTATAAAAAAGTATTATCGCATGACTATATTCATAGTGTTAGAGACGAACGAACAAAAAGTTTCGTAGAAGATATGGGGCTGAAGGCAATTAATACTGGCTGTGCGACATTATGGTCACTCACGCCAGATTTTTGTTTGCAAATTCCGAAACATAAAGCTACATCGGTGGTTTTTACACTTACTTTTCATGCGAGACATAAAGAATGCGATCAGTTATTAATAAATGTCTTACAAAAAAATTATGAAAAGATCTATTTCTGGATTCAAGATAAAGAGGATCTGCATTACTTTCATACACTCGATAATATACAAGGGATTCAGATTGTTTCTCCAACGTTAGCGGCGTATGAAAAAATATTGTCTCAGGATATTGATTATATCGGTACACGTTTACATGGAGGAATTTATGCAATGAGACATAAAAAGCGAGCTATTATTATTGGTATTGATGAAAGGGCGCGAGGCATGGGAGAGACATATAACCTTAATCAACTAGACAGGAGAGAAATGAGTCAATTAGAAACCGCCATACATTCCGCGATTACAACTGATGTAAAGCTAGATCTCAAGCGAATAAATACGTGGCTGCAACAATTTAGGCAAGTGAATACGTCCGATATCGAATTGTCATTTAGAGGTGCTCAATGAAAGCTATTATACTCGATGATGTTGCAGTGAATGGAAAAAGGATTGATATTTCGTTTCGTGTAGACAAGAAACTCCAACGGTATTTTCAACAAGGTAATCATCTCTTTTTTCAATATAATGATGATTTGAAAGATGTCCCGGTTAGTGTAGCAGCTATTCCATTTGTTGCGAACACCGCACCACTTGCTTGGATAACCAATTCATCCATCTATGTTTCTGAATTGGATAAATCCTTTTATGATTGCCTTGCCAACATCAAGAAAGCCTATCAGCGAATGTACCCAGATGTAATTTTTTCAGGTGAAATACATGTGGATCACCTCATAGAGAATAGCTATACCCCTGAACATGAAGCTGCTCAGTTATTTAGTGGGGGGCTTGATGCACTTGCTACCTTTATTCGGATCAAGGAAAAGAAGCCCTTACTTATTACTGAATATGGATGGCATCAGCATTCCGTACAACGAAGTAAGGTATGGGATGCCGATGAAAAACACGTGACTCGATTTGCTTGTGAACATAACCTTGATAACATTCTTATTCATTCCAATTATGGGACATTTATCAGCGCTCAAGAAATTGATAGACATTTTCTGAAGAAACTTGGTGATTCTTGGTGGCATGGCTTACATCATAGTTTAGCTATTATTTCTGCGGCTATCCCGATCGCCTATAAAGAGAAAATCAACTGTATATACATTGCTAGCTCTTATTTTAGAGGATATAGGGCAAAGTGTGCATCGGATCCAACGATTGATAATGAGATAAAATTTGCTTCGGGACATGTGTTTCATGACGGTTATGAGATAAATCGGCAGGAAAAAGTGAAATTAGTTGTAGACTATTACGCAAACAAGGAAACGGATGTGAACCTCAGGGTCTGTTTTTTAAATGAAAAAAATTGCTGTCATTGCGAGAAATGTGTTCGTACAATAGTTGGTATTGTTGCGGAGGGTAGCGATCCAAGTGATTTCGGATTTCCTATAACAGGAAGTCTATCTCAACATATAAGCGATTTTTTAAAGGATAACGTGAAGTATTTTACACCGGCGCGAATCATGCAGTGGAACCTATCTAAAGACAGAATGAAAGAGAATCAGGAAAAAATTATGGATCAGGAATTAGTGGCTTGGTTCGTAATGTACGATTTTGCTGCTGAAAGAAAAAAAGCACTTTTAAAATACAGGCTAACAAAGTTCGTCCCAATAATTATTCGCAGAGTACGCACTCGGTTAAATCGAATACGAATGCAAAATTTATAAAGTAGAAGGCGTTTATATGAGAATCGAAAACTCAATTAGAAACATGTTCTTTGGGGTTTCAGGACAAGTAATTAGTCTGATCATGGGGATGATTGTTCGCACCGTTTTTATTTATACGCTTGGTATCGAATACGTAGGTGTTGAAGGGCTGTTCAGCAGTGTTCTCTTAATTTTATCACTAACGAATTTAGGCTTTGATACTGCTATGATCTATAGCTTATATAAACCGTTGGCAGAAAAGGATACGATCAAAATTCAAGCGTACATGAATCTATTTAAAAAGGCATATAGAATCATCGGCGCTGCTGTTTGTGTCATCGGACTATTACTATTACCATTTCTGCCATACCTACTAAATGGTGATACACGAATTGATCATTTGAATGCAATCTATCTGTTATTTTTATTGCAATCTGTTATGTCCTATTATTTTGTGCATAAGCAAGCAATTATTATTGCAGATCAACGACATCATATAATATCAAAGATACACAGTGTGTTTATCGTTATGACTAATCTATGTTTGATTGTATTACTATTAACAACTAAAAATTATATTGTCGTTCTTTCTACACAGGTCGCTTTCCGAGTAATGGAGAATGTTTATATAGCACGTAAAGCGAATCAATTGTATCCATTTTTGATGGAAGGAGCACATGCAACGCTACCGAAAAAAGATAGAAAACAATTTTTTAGTAATTTGTATGCTCTCTTTTTATATAAGATTAGCGGTGTTGTTATTCATGGTGCAGACAATATCATTATATCCGTTTTTGCCGGTATCGCCTTTGTAGGGATGTATGCCAATTATTTATTAATTATTAGCACGATTACTACGCTTTTAGGCTATTTATTTCACTCGATAACAGCAAGTGTTGGTAACTTACATGTTGAAGAAAGTGCGGAAAAGAAGTATTTTATATTTCGTGTTATTCGCTTTACTAATTTCTGGATATTTGGCTTCTGTGCTATTTGTCTTTGGAATTTATTTAATCCGTTTATTACCGTTTGGTTAGGCGATGAGTACGTATTAAATATGTTTATCGTATTTGCCATAATCTTAAACTTTTTTACGGCGGGTATGCAAAATGCGACTACTACGTTTAGAGAAACGACGGGTTTATTTAGGAAGGGAAAATATCGACCGATTATAGCAGCAGGAATAAATATTTTAGTGTCCATTATACTAGCAAAGGAAATTGGCTTGGCGGGAGTGTTCATAGGAACGGTTATAAGTAGATGGAGCGTTTATTTTTGGTATGATCCATATATCCTTTTTAGGTATGTTTTTTTTCAACCAGTTCGCTTCCACTTTATACGATATATGGTGTATACCTTAATTGTTGTTATAGCTGCTATCATAACGGATTTTATTGCCAGAAGCTTTTTCACCACATATACCATGTGGACAATTTTATTCAGAGGTACTATATGCATAATCATTCCCAATGTATTGTTTTATCTGTTGTTTCGAAAGACAGAAGAGTTTAACTATCTCTATCATGTTGCTAAACGAATCGTAAGCACGAAACTCATGAAGCACCCAGTAGTAGAGAAAACCTTTTCTCATAAATAATCGCTTGTTTTTCTTATAAGTTAAGAAAGTATAAAATCAGTGCAATGACTGCGTTAAGCCAAGTAGTTATTTTGAAATGTTTGATGTCTATTGGCAATGCTCCGACGAATTACTTCGCTTTCCGTGGGCACGGCCTCAACTAACTTTGCAAAGAAGAACACGTTGCAAAGTGGATTTTCGGCTCGCGCTAATCCCGCAGGAGTCTACGTAATTCGTCTCCGCTATGAGAAGGTGCAACAATTCTTGTCATAAGTAATAGGTTGACTTTTTTTACAATGGGGAAAGTGAAAATCGTTATCCGTGAGTATAAAAGCAGCTGTGTTACTTCATGCTAGCGTTGTAGAGCCTGAT
>NZ_BAAACY010000057.1:0-20576 GCF_039521925.1 Virgibacillus salarius
TCCTTAGTACGAGAGGACCGGGATGGACACACCGCTGGTGTACCAGTTGTTCCGCCAGGAGCATAGCTGGATAGCTACGTGTGGCAGGGATAAGTGCTGAAAGCATCTAAGCATGAAGCCCCCCTCAAGATGAGACTTCCCATCACTTCAAGTGAGTAAGATCCCTCAGAGATGATGAGGTTGATAGGTTCGAGGTGGAAGCGTGGTGACACGTGGAGCTGACGGATACTAATCGATCGAGGACTTAACTAACTTCTTTTGGTTGTCGTTGAATGATCTCTTATTTAGTTTTTAGGGTACAAATGAATACATATTTTTTCAAAATAGTACTTGATTTTTCCTGAAAAACAATTATAATATTGGTTGTCACTGTTTTTTGACAACACTTGGCAGACATCATGTCTGGTAGCAATAGCGGAGAGGTCACACCTGTTCCCATGCCGAACACAGAAGTTAAGCTCTCCAGCGCCGATGGTAGTTGGGGCTTTGCCCCTGCAAGAGTAGGACGCCGCCAGGCAAGATACATTCTAATTGGAATTATTCCACAGTAGCTCAGTGGTAGAGCTATCGGCTGTTAACCGATCGGTCGTAGGTTCGAATCCTACCTGTGGAGCCAATGGAGAGCTGTCCGAGTGGCCGAAGGAGCACGATTGGAAATCGTGTAGGCCGTTACCGCGGCCTCGAGGGTTCGAATCCCTCGCTCTCCGCCACTATTCTAATAATACTGGCCCGTTGGTCAAGTGGTTAAGACACCGCCCTTTCACGGCGGTAACACGGGTTCGAATCCCGTACGGGTCACCAACATGGAGGATTAGCTCAGCTGGGAGAGCACTTGCCTTACAAGCAAGGGGTCGCAGGTTCGAGCCCTGCATCCTCCACCATCAATAATGATTTGAAAAACAGAACAAATTTATTACTTCCTTACATCGCGGGGTGGAGCAGTCTGGTAGCTCGTTGGGCTCATAACCCAAAGGTCGCAGGTTCAAATCCTGCCCCCGCAACCAAAATAATTTATTATTGAATAACTCCATTAGTTGGTCCGGTAGTTCAGTTGGTTAGAATGCCTGCCTGTCACGCAGGAGGTCGCGGGTTCGAGTCCCGTCCGGACCGCCACTTTCAAAAGTCTTATAGACTTTAATAGTTTAAAACTGAATGGCTCGGTAGCTCAGTCGGTAGAGCAAGGGACTGAAAATCCCTGTGTCGGCGGTTCGATTCCGTCCCGAGCCACCATTTGTATTTTCTTCTTCTTGGAGGGGTAGCGAAGTGGCTAAACGCGGCGGACTGTAAATCCGCTCCCTCAGGGTTCGGCAGTTCGAATCTGCCCCCCTCCACCATTTTCTAATAGTATAATTAGGGGTATAGTTTAATGGTAAAACGAAGGTCTCCAAAACCTTTGATGTGGGTTCGATTCCTACTACCCCTGCCAATTTTTCTATATGGCGGCCGTGGCGAAGTGGTTAACGCACCGGATTGTGGCTCCGGCACGCGTGGGTTCAATCCCCACCGGTCGCCCCATTTTTAATTTAAATAATTGGGCCATAGCCAAGCGGTAAGGCATCGGGTTTTGATCCCGTGTACCCCAGGTTCGAATCCTGGTGGCCCAGCCATTTGCGGAAGTAGTTCAGTGGTAGAACATCACCTTGCCAAGGTGGGGGTCGCGGGTTCGAATCCCGTCTTCCGCTCCAAGTATATATGGCGGTATAGCCAAGTGGTAAGGCAGAGGTCTGCAAAACCTTTATCACCGGTTCAAATCCGGTTACCGCCTCCAACGATTATGCCGGTGTGGCGGAATTGGCAGACGCGCACGACTCAAAATCGTGTTCCTTACGGAGTGTCGGTTCGACCCCGACCACCGGTATCGATAAAAGGCGATATATAGCGGTATCTACTAACGTAGGTGCCGTTTTTTACGTTATATATGACGCAAAATGGTCGTGCAACCTATACGAGTCTCTTTCCGAATAAATACGGAGGGAGGCTTTTTTGCGTTGGCTAGAAAATCCCGGAGGAAAAACGAACTAATTGGTGATGAATTAGAAATCGTAAATAAGACGTTACACGCCGATTTAATTAGTTATGACAAGGCTATGGGCATATTTATTCGTGACGCAAAACGGAAAGGTTTACGAGAATTTACGATTAAGTATTACCAGCGAGAATGTAATGATTTCCGCAACTACTTAATGCAGTTTGGTCATTCGCTTATAATTAACGAGGTCTTACGCAGCCATATCGATGAATATGTCGAAGATATGCAGAATCGCCGTTATTTAAAGGTTGTAACGATTAACACTAAATTACGAGCTATTCGAACTTTATTTAACTACCTATACGAGAATAAATACATTGACGATAATCCTATGCAAAAATATTCACTTCTTAAAGATAGAAAGGCGAATATTGAAACTCTCAGCTTAAAGCAATTACAGCAACTTTTAAATGCGCCAGATAAGAGGACATTTACAGGACAAAGAGATTACACTTTCATGTTGTTAATTATCGAGACTGGTATTAGATTGAACGAGGCTGCTGGTATTCTTGTTGAAGATGTAAAACTGTCAGAAGGTCTTATATTCATACGAAATACTAAGAATCATTTTCATAGACATGTGCCTATTCAATCAAAGATGAAAGATCAATTAAGGCGTTATTTACGGTTGAGGGGCATATGCGAAACTGATCATTTATTTGTAACTATTGATGAAACTGCCATGACTAGAAGCCAACTCCAAAAGGTGACAGCGAAATACGGCAAACTAGCAAATATAAAAGGGGTTAGGGCATCTACGCATACTCTAAGACACACATTTGCGAAGTTAAGCATTATGAATGGAGCTGGAGTGTTTGAGTTACAAAAAATACTTGGCCATTCTTCTATGGAAATGGTTCGTGTCTATGTAAACCTGTTTAGTAGTGAGGTTTCAGAGAAACATAAGCAGTTCTCACCGTTAAACAATATAAAGATGTAAATATAAAAATTAAACAAAAAATAAGGCGCTATACCGAAATGCAAAGACTTGCTTCGCACTCGATATAACTCCTATGCCTACGGTAATTATATCGAAAAAAGTGGATATTCGCAAGGTTTATTTGTTGTACGCTTATGACCGAACGTACATTCGTGTATTTGCGCCTCTAATTGGAGGTAATCGAAATGACAAGTAATAAGGCTACGAAGTACGAAACTTTATCATTCGAAAATATCGAGCAATACCGCACGTTTGAAACTACCGCAGAAATGGACGCAAAAATATACGAATACATAGAGTTATTACGATCAGACGAGCAGCCGGAATCAGTAATCGAAGTATTACGCTTTTTTGGGCGTAGTAGCCTGCGTATAAAGGGAGTTAGTTTCGCTAAGTATCAAACTATCGCGGACAGTATCGGAGTGTCTAAAAGAACGGTTATACGTGCGATAAACATGCTATCAGACTACGGAATGATCGAGCGAATAGCAACCGTTAAGAAATGGCGTAGGAGCGTAAATATAATCCGTATTCTGACCAGCTTGACACCACAGGATGACACCGCAACGGAAGACGAGAAAACCAACGCTGACAAGCCAAACAACGACGAAAAGGAAACGGAACCATCTATATTTAATCACTTAAATAATAATTCTTACGTACTAGAGTCAACGGCAGCACGCAATAACATACCTGCACCGTTATACAATGCACTAAGCCCGTTCTTTTATGGCGAAGAATTACGGAAATATGTCGGCATAGTGTTTCGAAGTAAAACTCGAAAGGTCCGAATAGAAGCGTATGCAGACGAATTTAGGGCGTGTATTAGCGACTGCATACTCCGATATAAGCGAGGACATATACGCAACCTAGACGGCTATCTGTACGCGTCCATTCGCAAATTAAGCCGTAGTTTGTTTTTAGCTTAGGCAGAAATGAAACACCCCATAGGCAGAAATGAGATTCAGTGATAGGCAGTTTTGCCTAACGAACTATACTGTAAAATAATACCGATACCAAAACCGACTTAAACTATTGCTCCTTAGATACAAACCAATCTAAGTCGCCATTAATTAAATTATAAATAAATTCATTTGCGGAAAAAGATTATCCGATAAAGGGATTAATTAGTGGAGGTATTTGGCGAAGGCATTAAGTTCTTACCAAAGAAAAATTAAAATAAAAAGAAAGGTGGCGCAACTCGATGACAAACGAATTAAACGGCGGCACTCAATCGGAACTATCTACCGAACTGTCGCAAGACCTATCCACACTCACCGCAGAAATCAACGCATGACTAATCGTCAGATTCAAACGGATAGCAGGCGAAGCAATCTTCGAAATTGGCAGGCGGCTGAAACACGTAAAGGAAAACGACCTAGCGCACGGAGAGTTCGGAAATTGGATTAAGACAGAGTTAAATTTCTCAGAAAGGAACGCTCAACATTATATGAAAGTATTCGACCGTTTCAAAAAGAAAACGAAACACGTTTCGCATTTACCGTTCGGAGCGATGGTTATATTGACGTCCTTCACCGACGAAGAACTCGAACATGAGTACGAACTACCCTCCGGAGAAACTAAGAAACCCACGGAAATGTCGCGTAGGGAAATCGAAGAATTAAAGCGCCAACTTAAGGCGACGGAGTCGGACAACCGGAAACTAGCGCAAACATTAACGGAGGAACGGAATAAACCGCCGGAGGTAAAATACGAGACTAGGACGGAGTATGTTAAACCTGACGATTACGATGAGTTGCGCAGTTACCAAATTTTAGGGATCGATGTTTTATTTTCTGGCTGAAAATTGCGGGCACCCGGCAAGCAGCCGACGACTCTACCGCCCCCGCCCCGTTTACCGCTGTTTTTCTACCGTGGAAAAGCGATACTCTTCATGTATATTTATACGGTTAGTCAAACGAGATAACCAACGATAATTACTATTAGTAACAAATGTATAAAACCTTTTATAACAACAGTTACGTATGGAATAATTACACTTAGTTTACATAATGTATCTAATCGGAAGTAACGTTATTAATGCCGTTATATCAACGTTTGTGAGTCGTGTATAATCTTCGTATTTTTATACATAAATTATACTGTATAAAATCCCGTATAAAATCGTGTGGGATACGGGGATATTTCGGCGAGGGGATAACGTGCTTAAGCTGGTCATATACGGTTAGCTTAGCTCGTCACCCTCGATATTTTCCGAGTGCCTGCGTCGTGAACACGTTGCCCGATGAAAATTGGCGTAAATATACCCGTAGTGTGTAACGTTGGATACTCGATAATTACTTTTCGTAAGTGATATATCTCCGCTTTTCCCCGACTTTCTTCTTATATTGTAAGTTAACGCACATAAACGATTTAACGAACTAAAGTGTTTTGTCGTTACACAACTACGTATAATTATCGGTGTTACTCCGTTTCGTACTCTATCGTTAGCACATCTTCCATTCCGTATTGATTCCCGGTTAACTCGTTAAGGGCGTCAATTATTTTCGTTAATGTCTCGAAACTGATTGACTTGCTTTTCCCGTTACATAATTCCGAAATAGTCGCGGGTCTTATCCGTCCTTGTACTGCTATTTTATTCCTCGTTAGACCTTCCGTTTTTTCTATCGTTTCATTTAGCGTTAGTTTAACCGTTGCTTTCATTGTATAGCCTCCAATACTAGATTTTACTTTATTGTACCGTATTAAATAAATCCCGTAAAACTTTTTTCGTGTTTCTATTGACGTATTACTTTAAACGTTATATAATTCATTTAACGCATTACTTTAAAAGTTAAACTTTATACGTAAAAAGGAGGTTCGATATATGAACGTAATTAACAACGGAAAGCAAATAACGATCACCTGTAGCTTTACCGAGGCATCCGTACTAGTTGGCGCAGTACAAAAAGGTGCTTTTGCCTATCAACTAGAACGTGCGGAAGAATTCGCAGAAGAGGCGTTCAAAATGGCGGATAAGTTACAGAATCCATCCGTTAAATTAGATTAAAGGAGGCGTTATAAATGGCGGAAACTAGCAACGTACAATGGATAAGTTACGAAGAAGACAGCACGGAGGTAAAGGTAGGAGTTTATGGCTTTTATGTCGGTGATTTCGGCACAAGTAAGGTGAATAATGCGAGATTACTAGAGTGGTACGATCGGTTGGCTATTGATTGGCGGAAGTATGCGGAAGGTATTAGAGAAAACCAATGGCTAGAGGAGTTTGTGACGGTGCAAACGGAATTAATTCGCAGGTACTTTACGTTGCATTCATTACCGTCGGAAATAGTAGGACGATGTGCAAACGACGTCGACTGGACAGACGAGGAAATAAACAAAATGGTTAATGAACTGCGTCGGTTTGTGTGAGCAAAAGCCTCGACGTCGAGAAGTATTGGCGTGCTTCTAATGTCGAGGCGTAGTTAAGCCGGGTTGTTGGCGAAAGTATTGGCGTACTTTGCCTGGCTTGATATTAACACGGCTCTTGACGTTGGCGCGTCGGAGCCAGAAAGGAGTTATATTCCCTATGCGTTCAATTTTATCGGAATTGCGAAACTTTGACAAGGTGGACGTATTCTATTTAATCGCATTTATCGCGGTACTATCGAGTGCGTAAGCAAAGAATGCGTGAAATAAAGACAAATACAAACTACAACCGGCTTACGCCGACACTTCGGGTTGTCACCCTTGTGTTATTTATATTACTTTATCGAACATATTTTAAGCGAAGCGACAATATATGGCGCCTTGAATTGGTTTATATTCAGGGCGCAATGTAATTTAATTCTTTTTCTCTTTTATTAACGCACATATACAGCGGTTAATGATGTCGATGGTAGTAACCTACCTTTTCGGACATTATTTCGCCATATGTATTTATCGGAGGTTTTTAACAACGGTACTGATATAGAAGATGAGTAAGACTTTGAGTATTGGGTATAAAAACGCTGAAAACCCTTGATATGACTGCGTTTTGATGTGTTATTTATAAAAATCGGATGCACCCGAAATGGCACCTATTTTTTCGATTTTGCACCCGAAATGGCACCTATTTTTAATTTTTACACATAGTTGCACAGTCGGGGAAATTTCGTGTCAATAGGGATATTACATCTTTTTAGCTGTCTTATCTTTATGAGGGGAAGTAGAGAACTGCGGTTATATTACATTTGTGTTACAATTTGCAAACTATGGGTACATTTTAGGCGCTTAGCTGTCCTATCTAGTAGGAGGATATTATTTAAAAGCTTTCGTGTCAATATGTGCATTACATACTTTTTCGTATCTATTCTTTTTGAGGGAGTGAGATGTATTGTCCTTAAATGGGACGGTATTTTTTATTTAGTATACAAGAAGAATTTTAAAACTAAAGAAAATTTATAGAAAACTAAGGAGGGATTATCAATGACGAGCACTCAGTTAAAACTTATCCGACTATACCTCGGACTTACTCAAAAAGACTTCGCTACTTACGTTAATGTCGCGGAATCTACTATCGCCAAGATAGAGGCGGGATTTACCGGTGTGTCTGACGTAACGAAGGCGAGAGTTTATCGTAAGTTTGACATAACTGAACCAGGGTTTATCACATTTTGCGGTCTTATGGAAGCTAATACAAAGGAGGAAGCTAATTAATGGCGAAACAATTTCGAGATTACAAGGCGGAACAACAGGCATATAAGGACTTACATCCGAACACGCGTGAGGAGTTAGTAAAGAAATCACAAAACTTCGCCGTAGTAGACGGACAACCAATAAACCCGGATACTGGCGAAATCCTAGAGAACATCGACATACAGACGGTAATCACTAATCAGCAAGTGACAGCAAAGAGAGCGATAGAAAATCTAGCGCAACATCAAACGGATCACGGCGGATTCTTCTTCGCATATTACGAGGCTTGTAAGTCTATGTCGGACAGGTTTCCGCAACTAACGCAATCAGATTTAGCTCGGTTAATGTTTGTCGGCACATACTTATCATGGGAGACGAATCATCTCGTATATGATAACGGACGCCCGATCAATAAGAGAGCGCTAGGGGAGTTGCTCGGTATGAGGAGCCGTAATAAGTACAGCGAGTTTTATCGGAAGTTAATAGATAACGAGATTATTTACGAGCAAAAATCGGGGCTTGTTATGAATGCGACTGTTTTTTATCGAGGTACCGATAAGAAAGCTAGTATAGACGCTAAAAAGATGCAGTATACGAGGTTATTCCGTAAAACTATTCGAGAGTTATATGCGATGTTTAGCGGACGTAGCATTAAAAAGCTAGGCGTTTTATATGCGGTGCTACCTTACATTAACTTTAATTACAATATCGTAAGTAAAAATCCTACGGAAGTACAATCGGAAAAAATAGAGCCGATGCCTGTAAGCGAATTAGCGGATAAGCTAGGTTATTCAGACGCAAGAAAATTAATGCCGGTGCTTCGCGAGATTAAATACGAAGGCAAGCCAGTATTCGGATTTTTCGAAACGGATGGAGACGCAAGGAAAAAGAAAATCGTAGTAAATCCGTCAGTAGTTTACGCGGGCAATGGTAAACGGTTAGACGCAATAAAAATATTATTCAAGTAGTAAAGCCAACTAAGGCTTTTTTTATTTGACTGAAAAGGGGGTTATGCAGTGAGTTATTACGATAGAGCCGAACAGGAAACAACATACAATTATGATCCGATTGATAGCAATTGGCGAGTGTTCAGTACGTATCCGCCGGATATACGCAAGTTACTTGAAGTCGCAGACATTACAAACACGGTTACCGACGGAACCGGTCGAATTATTAGCATTGATGGGTATGTGAACCGTAATCAGATACGTTTATTTAAACCTCGATAAACAAGGCTTATAAGCCTATTTTTTACGGGTTAATTACTTCCGATACCTATAACACTTGCGAAGGTAGAAAGCTTCATTTTTCGGGGGTATAAGCCCGATATTTTAGTGAATACGCGTTATATAAGCTATAAAGCGTCACTTATTAGGAGGTTGAGAAATATGGAGGAACAAAAGAAACGAAAGCCAAGGCGTCGCAAACGGAATCGTAAACATGTTCGAGCAACTTACACTATTCAGTCGTTACTATCTGCCGACGTATTAACAAAGCTACAAAAAATTAAGGGGTGATGAGCTTGCGATGCATCTATAAAGAACACACGTACTATCGAAATACCGAATGTGAAAGCAAATTAATCGGAGAATCACGCGAGGGCAACCGGGCTCCATTACTAACTGGCCTTACGTTAACGATTAATGACGAAGGCTACACGTTAACTAACGCGGAGGGCTGTATATTACGCCAAGGCAATGAAACCGATCCGTTTGTTATCTATGACTCTATGTCGTTTGAAGTAGGAGCGTTAAAACTAGTTATGCCCGGTTTTGCCGGGGTTTTCGATAGATACGAAAATAAGCACGGCTACGGACGCGTAGGTAAAGATATTAAACGGAAGTTCATCGCTTACACCGAACGAGGCGAAGGCAACGAGGGTGCAATAGGGTTAATCGAATATGATCGACATAACACGCTTAGTATCCATTCGCTTTATATTCCGCAAGCAATGACGAACAAAGAACACGTCAACTACTTGGCTGAATATATCGAAGGGCTACTTTATGCGAATGAGTACGCGACGGTACAAGCCGTCAATTTTACTCAGGGAAAGATAGACGGAAAATATGCTGGCATAGTCAAAATGTACGGTGCGCCATATAAGCCACGCCACGAACAGGCTCGCTTGCTATATATGGACGCTATTTTACGAGGAACAAGCATAACGGAAGTATTCGACGAGCCGATGAGATACGAAATACAAGGTTTATTTGACGACGCGGACAGCGGCGAAGGGGTGAGCGAGATTGACGAGGAAAAAGAACCAATCCTTACGTAGTACCCGCGACGGTAGAAAGCGCAAAAGAAGAAGGGCAAGCGCACAGCCACAGCCGGAAGCAAAGAGAGTGCTAAACGGTTACGCGAAGATTTCTTATAAGGAGGTGAATCAGCATGTTTGGAATAGGAAAAAGCAAAATAACAGACAGTGAACCAAAGCCAGACGGGAAACTAATCGCAAGAATAACGGTTGACCGGATAGACAGCAAAACAAAGAAAGTAAAAACGTATGCAGTAGATCGAGCAACTGGAAAGACCGTTTACAAGTTAAGATATACCACTGGCAAGAAAAGCGATGTCGCTTGTTATTACCAGGCGGAAAATTATATTAACTTATTTGTGCGGGAACACGATTATGTAATAGATAACCTAAGTACTAACATCGATTTACCATTTGTCCGCAACGTAAAAGGCAAAGGCGGTAGTCGCTGGAACTAAAACTAATTATTTATTAAAAGGAGAAATGAAGTCATGGAAAAGCCACAAAAACAACAAAGGGTATTTATGTTAGCAGATGACCACTACAGAGGCACACACAACGCAATGGATCGCTTCTACGAGGTTGATAGATCGTATGCAGACCAATTAGTTAACGAGGGCAAAGCGATTAAGTACGACAGCGAACCGGAACTAGATAAGTATCACAATGACATCACTAGAGAAGTCGAGAGGTTCCGCAAACAGTACGACAAACTAAGAGACAGCAAGGACCCGCGCTATAAGGACCCGGACTTTTTCCGCGAGGAGGTCAGCAAACTAAGGAAAGAACTCGACGAAAAGGTCGCAGGGTTACAGACCGATTATACAACGATTATTCAAGAGATTCGCGAGGAAGCACAGCGAGAACGTGCGAACTTGACTCGGGACATTACGCAAGCCGACGAAACAGGCGCACGTCAACTAATGAATGAATTAGTTAGTGACGCAAAGTTAAATGGTATTGATAAAGCTATTAGACGGATCGAAAGTAACATGCGGTACTTTTCAGAAGGTCGCAAAGTTGCACTCGCAAACGAATTACACCGTCTAGTAGAGCTTGCGGGTGATGACGATAAAAGCGTTAAACGACAGTTACGTACACTTAGCAACCAGTTACGAGAGGACTCAGAAGGAGTCGAGTTGGCTGCAAGAATGGCTAACGCATTACCGGACGAAGCAGACACAGCATACAGAAATTTAAAACTGATCCATCCGGCGTACAAATAAAAGAAATAAAACCAACTAAAAATACAAAGGGAGACGATTAGATGAACGTACAAATCGAAATCACAATGAAAAATTATCCTGGAAGGCATCCTCATGTTGCGCCGTATCGGGCGATGATCGTTCATATTCAATTCGAAGGCGGCGAGGACTTGACCGTTAACACCCTAGTTGCTACTAATCCGGTTGAAATTATCGAACAGGCTTTAGACCGGACAGTAGACGCTATAGTTAGAAACGAAGGTGAACCAGCGGACATTACAATTATTTTGCCGCAAGAGGTCCTGTTAACCGCAGGCTTACAGTCGCATCTAACAGATAAGTATACAAGCGATCCGTTAGTTAATTCAATTCAGTTCGCATAAATAAACGAAGGGGAGTCGATAAAATGAGCGAAATTAAACAAGTTACGAGGTTTACCCGTGTTGTTTATTCAACGGAGGAACTAAGCGAACTGCAAAGAGCCGTTGAACAAGCCGGAGGGCAAATAGTCGGTAATCACGCAATGCGAAACGGGAGAGGCATCAGTGTAACAATCGAGGTTGATCCGAAAAAGCGAAACTTTTAGGCGTCCGTTACGGGCGCTTTTTTATTTACGCAAATTTAAAAGGAGGTGAGGGAGTGGCAACAAAGCGAATTAAGGCGGAACAAATCCGCAAGGAATACTTAAGCGAAAACTTAACCGAGCGAAGTCAATTAGCGAAGGGGCTTCGCGAAATCCGGCAACTGGATGATAAAGAGCCGTTCAAAAAGGAGGTTGAAGAGTTATTTAAGGCGGCTATTGCCGGGGATTTGGAAAAACTCGAGAGGCTATTCGGTGAGTACGTGGATAAATACGAACTATTACTAATTTTAACCGCACATATGAAAGGAGGTGCTAACAATGTCTACAGGTGACAAACTTAATATTCAATTTCGAATTAAAGCTGTCGATAATTTCAGCCGGAATATGGATAAGTTAGATCGCAAATTAAAATCGGCTAGGCGTGCGGCTGACGGCTTAGAGTTCGGAAAGCTAGAGGTAGACATCGACGGAGATGCCACCGGCTTTCATCGAACAGCAAGTCGGGTGGAGAGACGTAAGAAGCAGATAGAAGATAACTCAATTATCGTTGACATCAAAGCGTCAGGCAGAGAGTTCCGGCGCTCTATGGATAGAATTGCAGATTTTTCTAGGGATACAGGAGAATTTATTCGACATGAACTAACGGCTGGTCTAGTTACGATCGGACCTGTACTCACCTCGACAGTAACAGGAGCTCTAGGATCGATTCTGCCGATGGTCGGTGTATTAGGCGGTTCGATAATGGGACTAGGGACAGCTTTCGGACTCGCCGGAACAGGTGCGGTAGCATTCGGTTCTGTTGCGGTATCTAATCTCGGTAAAGTTTTCGAGGTATCGAAGGATTTAAAAGACCTTGACGAGAAACTTGCAGAAACGTCCGATCTTGAAAAGCGAGCGGAAATAATCGAAGAGATGGAAACGGTGTACAATTCGCTTTCTGACGCACAAAAGAACGCATATAAATCGATGAACAAGCTAAGTTCTACGTGGAAAAAGTTATCGAAGTCACTCGAAGACGACACGGTGGAAATATTCGCAGGTTCTATGGATTTCCTTAACACGGTACTATCGAATTTAGAGCCGATGTTCCGAGAGTCAACGAAAGCAGTCGGTAACTTAGTCGATCAATTAAACCGAGAGGTCAAAACGGAGTCATTCGAAAAATTCTTTGATTTCTTAAATAAAAATGCCGGGCCTGCGTTAGAAATGCTCGGTAAAGTCGGAATAAACACGATGATTGGGTTCATGAACCTTATGCGTGCGTTCGGACCTTTAGCGATGGATATGGCGGTAGGTCTCGAAAATATGACGGGAAGATTCCGTGATTGGTCGGCTTCGCTCGATGAGTCGAAAAAGTTTCAAGCATTTATCGATTATATTCGCGAGAATGGCCCGAAGATGCTCAACATAATCGGAAATATAATCGGAGGATTAGTCGGAATTGGCGAGGCTTTTGCGCCCGTGGCTTCGGATATGTTAACCGGATTAGAAAATATAACGCAGAAATTCGAAGATTGGGGGCAATCTCTAAAGGACAGTAAAGAATTTAAAGAGTTCGTACAGTTTGTCAAAGAGAACACTCCTAAAGTGCTGGATTTACTAGATAATTTAGTGGAGCTAATATATAACATCGGAGATGCGATGGCACCTGTCTCATCTGAAATGCTCGACTTTGTTAACTCACTACTAGAGTTTTCCAACTGGGCTATGGATAATATTCCGTACTTAGACAAAATTGTAGGTTTAATATTTGGTTTGGGATCAGCTTTTCTATTTGTTTACCCATTAGTTAAACTCACGACGATAGTATTAGGTCCTTTATATAGGGTTCTTAAGCTACTGGGAGATACTATACTTAGAAAAGTAATTCCTAATCTAGGTAAGATGGGCGGTAAGATGGACAAGACCAAACCTAAAGCCGGAGGGTTAGGGAGTAAGATTAAGGATAAATTGATCCCTAGATTAAAAGGTATTGGAAAATCTATATTCTCGAGAGTTTTACCTGCACTTGCTCGATTCGGAGGCGCCTTACTCGGTTTGTCCGGACCAATGGGATGGGTTGCTGCCGGAACAATAACGTTAGGTGCGATTGTAATTTCGAAGTGGGACGAAATATCTGCGTTTGTTAGCGAAAAGGCTGAGCTAATTAAGGAAAACGTTTCCGATGGTTGGGAGAATATGAAGAAGAATGTCTCCACCGCCGGTGATAAAATTAAGAAAAACGTGGAAGACGGTTGGGAAAATATGTGGGATAACATTTCCGGATCGATGGGGAAAATCAAGAAAAATGTGGAAGACGGTTTCCAAAATATACGTGATAACGTGAGTGGAAAGACGGAGGATTCAAAAGAAAAAGCCGACAAGAATTTCCAGAACCTTGCTAAAGCAATGAAATTTGCTATGGATGATGGTAAAGGCTGGGTCAACGATATGTTAGGCGACATCAAATCAGATATAGAGGGAACCGATCTCTATCAAAGCGGGCGTAAAATTATCGGGAGTGCGGTTAGCGGTATTGAATCGATGAAGAAAAAAGTCAGCGGTGCGGTTGAAAATGTCGCTGGCATCATTCGCTCTTACTGGCCATTTTCGCCAGCTAAAGAGGGACCTTTACGCGACCTACACAAAATTGATTTTGCATGGGCGGTCACGAAGTCCATAAACGATAGCGAAGGCGCGATTCACTCCGCACTAACGAGGATGCTTTCGGTTCCTGCGGTTCAGCCGGAAAGTAACCGAGTAAGCATTGCGCAGGCTCGTAGCAGTTACGAGAGAGAGCGTATGTCGGATCGTAATGGGGGCGTAAATAACGAACCACTACGTAGTAATACTAACGAAAATAACGAAACCCAGCGACAACCTGTTATTATACGATTACAACTCGGTAATAACGAGTTCGAAGCGCATGTGGACGACATAACAAAGGTACAGGAACGTAATAAAAAACGTTTAAACCGGTTTAGGGGGGCGAGAACTTGATTTTTAACGGAACAAGGAAATATAATAAGGCGGGCTTAGGCTCGTCTTTTTTTTGCCATAGAATAATAGAAACGTACTGTATTTACTTAGATATTAAGGTAAGGTACAATGTACCCATAAAATGGAAAAGGGGTAGATTAGTTGAATAAATTATTTACAGTAGGTGTTCTTAGTTTTTCTTTATTTTTAGGAGCTTGTAATGACGACGAACCGGCAGACGCTTCAAACAACGAGGGGTCAAAAGAGCCAAAAGAGGTGGAAACAACAGAAGCGCACGCCGACGAAGAGAAGGCGCAGGAGCCGGAAGTAGTAACTTTCGAGGAAGCTGTCGAAGGTGACGCGATTAAGAACGAATATGGTACATATACGATTGTAAAGGCGACTGACGCAAATCAGCAACACGAAACTGGCCCGATTAAATTCGAATTAAAGAAGGTACTGCTAGCGACGTTCGAGCCGAATGAGGAAAACGTCTTCCTATTTGAGGAGGAAGGTACGAAAATACCAATGAACCTAGCAATCACGTTAATAGAATCCGAAAATACATCCGATGACACTGTTAGCTTCCATCCGTTTACAACCCGAGTTACAACCGAAACTAAAGGGCAGTACGAAGCGCAGACCTACCTAAACGAAGGAGAGTCGGAACATGTCGGTAATGTAATTCAAGAATTTGTTACGCCGTTTAACTTAGGGGATGAAGACCTAGAATCGTTAACAAGTTTAAAGTTTACATTTGATCCACCTTCGTCCGAATCTACGATTAACGGAGAAGAGGTACAAACGGAAGTTACATTCGAATAGTTCGAACATATCCCCGTGCTAAAGCTGTGGGGCTTTATTTTAAACGGTTGTCTTTTTTCGGTAGGTAGCGTATAATTAGAGAAAAGGAAAGAGTATGTACGTAGGTCGTACGCGTTAGCTACGCTATATATTCGTCAAAATGAACGGTGGCAACCTTCGAGGGCAATTTACGAGTCTTTTAACGACTCAAAATCGTGTTCCTTACGGAGTGTCGGTTCGACCCCGACCACCGGTATTTTGATAATAATTTAAGCTAATTTAAAAATTAACGTTTTGCGTTAGAATGTTGATATATCAATGTTCTAACGCTTTTTTAAATTTTTGAGTTTACGATAGAAAACGATAGATTTTATCGCCATTTTACACATTTTTTACACAACCATATTCTCGAAAGTTGCTGTTGTAGCAGCCTCATCTTCTACTCGTAATTCCCTGACAACATGAGAATATTCACGCAAAGTAGTTTCAATATCTCCGTGACCTAATCGCTCACTGACATAATAAATAGAAACTTTTTTATACAATAATACACTTGCATGAGTATGTCTTAATCCATGCATGGTTATAGGATTAATTTTTAGATTGATCAGTAATTTCTTTAATAATTTATTAGCATTTGTATTGCTAATTACTTTATATTTAGAATTAGGGCTATAAAACACCAATTGATGAATGTTATCTGGTGTTGATTGGAATAACTTTTTAAAATGAGCCATCGTTCGTTGATCAATTTTGATAACACGAATAGATTGTTCATTTTTAGTTGGGGCAAATCCTTCGGTATTACGTTTCATGTAACCCCATGTTTTGTTAATACTTATGGTATTCTTTTTAAAATTGAAGTCCTTTCGGGTCAAACCGACAATTTCAGCAACTTGTTAGAACCAAAAGTATTGATAAACTCCTGATAGTCATGCTTGGTTATGTCTTGGATTGCTTTATCATAAAAATGGTTTTCAATAGCATTTAACGTATACTCATAGTGTTTGAATGTTGTTTGAGTCACGTGTTTTTTGTATAAATGGAACCACTTATCAAAGTATTCGTTAAATGCAATTGGCTTTAAATGTGGAAGAATACCTTTATTTAATTGTGCCTCTAACTCATTGGCTGCAATTCTTGCTTCTTTTTTAGTCCGGAAACCTCCTTTTCGAATAGGTTTTGATTTTCCGTTAACAGTTCGACTGATAGTATACTGATATGTTTTACCACGTTTTTGAATACTTGCCATTTCGACACCCCACAGTTAAGATAAGGTGGCCGTTGGGTCTACCTTATCTTAACATAATTCTTATAAAGGATCTTTTAAAGCTAACTTCTAAAAATAGGCTCAAAATTTTTCTCTAGAAAGTGTGCCATCTTTGAAGCTTGAAATACCCAAGTTTGCCCTTGTACTTTTGGATAATAGACAAATCCACCGTAATTAACATCAAGTATTTTTCTGTAATTTTCAGGATACAGAATATTCTCTTTTATCCATTCGCTTTTACGGCTTACTCTAGTTTCTAAATCTTTCATGGACCAATAACGACCATCTAACTCACTCTGCTTTAATTTTTCGAGTTCGCACTTCGAGATAATCACTTTATCTTCAGGTATTGGTATATTGAGATTCATGGATAAGTTTTGCACTTGCATCACCTCTACTGGTCCTTATCTTTTTGAGAGAAATGCATGTTTTGAACTTGTTTAAGTTCTTTAGCAATTTGCTCTTTCTCTTTATTATTAGCATAGCGCTGTGCCTTGTATATCTTGATTGCATCACGGTATACATCATAAAACCAACCAGCTGGATTTATAATTTCTATTTCATTGCCGTTGTAAAGATCTGCCTGTTTTTCTAGATAACGTGAAAACGCTAATTCTATTATTCTTGCGTCTAACTGACCTTTAAATTTTCGTGTAAGCATAGTGTAAATTTCGTTAAAGAAGCCTGGTTCATCTATCTTTATACAGCCTTTGTAAACCTCTTCCATAATCTCTGCTTTTTCTTTTGATGCGTTAAGTTTGTCATTGTTATCAGATTCAGGTGATCCATTCATACACATATTTGATTTATTATTATTTTTATTAATAATACTTGTGTTGGATTTCCCGGTTTCTGATAATCCGGAACTGGTTAATGCCTCAATCTCTTCTGATGACATCTTCTTTAACTTCTGTATAATGTCGAACTTTGCTTCTGCTATGATTTCTTCTTTCTTTTCTAGCTGAGACGTGTCGTATGCAAAGATAATATTTCCTAATATTTTTCCTTGAAGGTCGCGTACATCAAATCGAATTATATAACCATGTTCCTCTAACTCTTTTAATCCTGATCTGATAGCATCTCTACCGTCTTTAACATGAGTTGATATATCTGTGATTGACACCTACCAGTACGGTGGACGGGATAAAATATAGGCTAATATCAGTTTAGCTTTGGCACTCATTTTAGGTTGATGATATAGAATTTCAGTGCCCATTAATAAAAATGATTTTTCCTCATCGACACTTTTGAAGATAGTTTGAATGTCCAATGCTTTCGTTAATCCGATTTTTTTATAGTTGTTCATTTAAATTCCTCCAAATTTAATAAATTAATTTACTTTAACCTTTGCAATGACGTAAATGTAGAATACTAACCCCCTTTCAAAACAAAAAAGCCCAAAAAGCATGACAAACTTCACACTGGTAACAGTGCTTGTCTACTTTTTGGGGTTATCCCATTACAATTTATTTAATTGAATTACTTTGATTTTTGCAAAGGCTTTTTAAAGCATGTATAAACAATAATATAAGTCTTAAAACCTGTCAATAGGACTCTCACAGAGTGATGTAATAACGATCTGACAACACTGCGGCACAATTGAAGCCAGTCATGTCATCGTATTAAGATAGCATAAGATAACATCATTAATTGTGATGTGATTACATTCGCATCACAATGATTAATCAATTTTTAATTCTTAAAATTCTTGATATAAAAGGGCTAAAATGTGCCGCACAATAGATCTTTAAAATTTATTAAAAAATTTTTAGATCAGTACTAAATTACACTTTTAATTATTTGATGTATTGAAAGGTAAATACCAGAAAGAAAAGCAATGGGAGTGGATTAATTTTTATGGTTCGATGCGGTGAAGTTCAAAGTGGCATTTTAATAAAATTCTTTAACACTTAAGCTTTAACATTGATGTTAAAGCTTATAACAATGAACTGAGATAATATCGCTAACAATATAAATCAAACTATACCAGGTAAAGGAACTAATTATATATTTTCTCCCAATTTCATAACTGGATTAAAGTATGAAATAAATATCGTATATTAAAAATAATATGCTCTTCTGAGAGGATCGTTAGTAATACATTCTTGTAGTAGGTACGGAATTGATAATATCATTAACCAAACTAATTTTCACAAGATTATATTAGTCTAATTCAAGTTAATAGAGCTCACAATGAAATTTATTGACAAAATTTATATCAACTGGTACTGTGTTAAATAATAACATAATTGGTAACGGGAAAACCCCGAACAGATCATAGCCACGCCATAGGTGCGTGTAGGATTTGTTCGGGGTTTTTTACGTGAAAGGAGCTAATAATGAAGAAGTTTTATAATTTAGGTATTAATGGTCGTGGGGTGCAGTTACATCAATGTGATCTGCAACTATTGAAATATCTATTAGAACAAAAAGTGTTAACTTCGAAACAATTACACCAATTTGCAAATACACATGAAGGTGTTACCTATAATACATTCCGGCATCGATTATGGAGATGGCAAAAAAATAATATCATAGTAACCGAAAAACTGACCAATCAAAAACGTTTTGGAAATGAATTTAATCTAAATCGAATTGGAAGAAATGGATTATCTATGTTAGTCCAAGAAGGTGTTGTAGACCCAAGATATTTACAAGAAAATCTGGGTGCTTACTTTCAGCTTTCGAATTATGATCATTACTTAGCCATCAGCAAATAGCGTTGGATATTTACCTATCATTTCATAAGGAGGATAAAATACCAACCGTAGTACGTCCCATACATTTTCGGAATCAAATAAAAAAGTATCAACTTGATTTTATACCTGATGCGCTATTCCTATTAAATTCATCACTAATATTCATCGAAAGTGACCTAGCAACAGAGTCACCTAAATGACTCGAAGAAAAAATTAAAAATTATGTTACGTTCGCAAAAGAACAGGAAGGTATAAAACTATATGTACTCTTTGGATTGATAGATCATTCCTTTCCAACCAGACGGATTATAACTAATAATGGGTATAAAAGGTTAGCAAACATGAAAAAAATCTTTCTAACTAGAAGCGATATTCATATAGACAATCTTCATTTATTTGTAGCATATATGAAGAGAAGTGAAGAAATTGCAGAATCAATAGCAGTTGAGATGGAAAATGAAAAGTACGATGAAGCTTCAATTGCTGTTAATACTTTGAATAAGCTAATAGATGCTTTTCATTATTCCTTTGAAGCAATTGACGACAGCGAAGTATATGTAACGAAAGACGATACTTATTTGCAATGCGGAAAGGTTTATAAGTTGAATTAATTTCATAATTGCTGTTTTTAAAAATGCATAGAGTTGTTCCTTGATAATTTTCAAGTTTTTTTAATAAAGATCAATTTTATTTATACAGCTTTTAGCGTCTTATGTTTCATTTCTAGTCTAATCCGATCCGCGGCTAATCTCGAGGCATTATAAACAAGCGTCACCAAATGGAAGTGAAGACTTGATTTTTTCCCGATTCGGTGACGGACATTATTCAGTCCAAAGAATTCTTTCAAATAGGCATTAACACGTTCGACAGCGGTACGTTCTTTGTACAGTTCATCCCATTTTTTCGATCCCCTTGCGGGATTGGTGTACTTTCGATATCTGTAGATTGTCTGATTTTAAAAGTCTTTTGACAAAGTGAGTCGTGTTGTAATGGGCACGTTGCACATTCCTTCGGACGTGTATATTTCAATGTCTTGTATTTTGGATCGAAGCTGTCGTAGCGATAGGAATGCTCTAGGACACAAGTCGGTGCGAAGTACTCGTCATAACCAACCGTTTCTCCTTCGTTACGTCGGTTATGCGGAATGACAGCTTGTAGATCCTGATCGATTAATTGTTGATAGATTGGTTCATAATCGTAACCGGCATCGA
>NZ_BAAACY010000058.1:0-712 GCF_039521925.1 Virgibacillus salarius
AGGACTTAACTAACTTCTTTTGGTTGTCGTTGAATGATCTCTTATTTAGTTTTTAGGGTACAAATGAATAAGTAATGTATCCGCCTGTAGATATGAGAAAGCATCAAGCAAGGAATGGTTCCGAGCAGATGTTGATTTATCGAATTAAGAAATGTCTGGTAGCAATGGCGGAGAGGTCACACCTGTTCCCATGCCGAACACAGAAGTTAAGCTCTCCAGCGCCGATGGTAGTTGGGGCTTTGCCCCTGCAAGAGTAGGACGCCGCCAGGCATTTTTTTATACTTATTTATAAGTAATACTATTACTATATTTACATGTATATTTTTTATGGTATGATAAAAGGTAATACTGTGTACCTAGCTTAATTATTGATCTATCCTATTCCACAGTAGCTCAGTGGTAGAGCTATCGGCTGTTAACCGATCGGTCGTAGGTTCGAATCCTACCTGTGGAGCCATTTTATGCTTCCATAGCTCAGTCGGTAGAGCACCACCATGGTAAGGTGGGGGTCAGCGGTTCAAGTCCGCTTGGAAGCTTTCCTATAAACCTTGATATGCAAGGGAGCTAAATAAAGAACACCACTTTTTTATTAGTGGTGTTCTTATTTAAAGTTAAGAAAGTATAAAATCAGTGCAATGACTGTGTTAAGCCAAGTAGTTATTTTGAAATGTTTGATGTATATTGGCAATGCTCCGACGAATTACTTCGCTTT
>NZ_BAAACY010000059.1:0-9928 GCF_039521925.1 Virgibacillus salarius
GAATAAACGTGCGAGTATCCGTAGGATTTGGAAATACATCATAAGCTAATGTGTACTGGCCTTCGGTCGCTATTTGTACATTATAACCCGCCTTAAGTTGGCCATTTTTCATATAGTCATCTTTCATTCTCATAAAAGTGGCATCATGATCCGTCTTAGAATAACTATTGCGGTTGCCAAAGATCTCCATATCATTTTGATATTTCTGTTTTCGAATTACATAGTCTTGGAATTGTTTACGGTATTGCTTGGGTTCTTTTCGCATAGAACGGAGTTGTTTGCGATCTTTTGCTTTTTCACTTTCCTCGATTTCTTGATCGTATTTCTTCACTTTTTCATCTAGTTTTTTACTACTTCATTGAGTTCTTCCGTTGAAATTTCATCAGAACTTTCTCTTTCTATTTCGGGGATAATTTCTTTTTCCAGTAGCTCCGCATACATTTGATTCGACTTCTCTATTAAATCGGAGCTGTATTTTTCAATGGATTTTTTCCATACAAAAGTGAACTTATTGGCATTCGCTTCTAATTTCGTGCCGTCAATAAAAATGGCCTCTTCTTCAATTGCCTTCTCTTCAACAAGTTGACAGCGAAATAGGACAAAACATTGGCGTAGTAACTCTTTTACTTCGGGATGAACACGGAATCGATTGATGGTACGATAGCTTGGCTCATACCCCTGTGCTAACCACATCATCCGTACACTATCTTTAAGTAAGCCTTCTATTTTTCTGCCAGAAAAAACAGATTGGGTATAGGCACATAAGATAATCTTCATCATCATTCGAGGATGGTATGCAGGACAACCTGTTTCGCGCAAAAATCCCACAAATGATTCTTCTGGGATATGTTCTACAATATGGTTCACTGCATAGGCGATATCATTTTCTTGTAATTTCATTTCAAAATCTAAAGGCAAAACGACTTGATTCATGGTATAATGTTTAAACATAAGGGACACCTCCGGTTCTGTTTGGGTGTGATTACTTTAACTTTACCAGAAGGTATCCCTTTTGCGTACATAAATCTCAAAAAAAGTGGTACTCACCAAATTATTGGCGAGTACCACTTTTAATTTTACTGGGTTTTGTCCCAGCCCCATTCTCTATTTCCTGTTCAATGTTGTGTTATAATATATTTGACTTTATTTTACATAGCTATAGGAGGACTTTGGATGATCATAAGCTATGATAAATTGTGGAAACTCTTGATTGACAAGAAAATGAATAAAACGGAGTTGAAGGAGCAGGCTGGAATTACCTACAACATATTAGCTCGCCTTGGAAAATGCCAACCTGTAAACCTAGAAAGCTTATATAAAATTTGCAAGTGCCTCGAATGCGACATTGGAGACATATTGAATTTGAAATAGAATAAGCGATTTCGCGAGAATAGTGTGAAGGGGCTGAGCTAATGGGAAAGAGAAATTTATCTGAAGAAGATATCAAAGCTAGATATATCACACCGGCAATCACTGATGCAGGCTGGGACATAAATAAGCAAGTGCGACTTGAATATGCCTTTACGGCTGGTAGAATCATACTTCGTGGAAATGTTACTGCCAGAGGAAAAAAGAAAAGAGCGGACTATGTACTTTTTTACAAAAATAACTTTCCTTTAGCAGTTATAGAAGCCAAAGATAATAATCATCCGGTAGGAGCAGGTTTGCAGCAAGGGATCGAATATGCGAAAGCACTAGACATATCCTATGTCTACGCTTCTAATGGCGATGCCTTTGTGGAGCAGAACTTGATTACTGGTGAGGTAAGAGAACTAAGACTTGAAGAGTTTCCATCGCCGAAAGAATTATACCAAAGATATTTAATTGATAAAAATATCAATGAGGCTGAGGAAAAGGTTATCCTAGAGCCTTATTATTATGTGCCTAATTATAAAACACCTAGATATTATCAAAGGGTCGCAATCAATAGAACAGTAGATGCGGTTGCCAAAGGACAAGAACGTGTGCTGTTAGTTAGTGCCACAGGTACCGGTAAAACCTTTATGACCTTCCAAATTATCTATAGGTTATGGAAATCTGGTTTAAAGAAAAGGATCCTTTTCTTAGCAGACCGCAATGTACTGGTTGACCAAACTATTTCTGGAGACTTCAAACCTTTTAGTGGAAAAATGACAAAGGTACAAAATAAAAATCTTGATAGTTCTTATGAAATCTATCTTGCATTATATCAACAACTTGTGGGTGATGATGGAGAAGAGACATTCCGTCAGTTCCAGCCGAACTTTTTTGATTTAATTGTGATAGATGAGTGCCACAGAGGGAGTGCAAAAGAAGAATCAGCCTGGAGAAAGGTTTTAGAGTATTTTTCATCGGCTACTCACATTGGTTGTACAGCAACACCAATAGAAACAAAAGAAGCCTCCAGCCAGACTTACTTTGGTGAGCCCATTTATGAGTACTCTTTAAAACAAGGAATAAATGATGGCTTCTTGGCGCCTTATAAAGTCATCAGAATTGGATTGGATCGAGATCTTGAAGGCTATCGACCGGAAGCAGGAAAGGTAGATAAATATGGATATGAAATTGAGGATCGAGAGTACAATGTAAAAGATTTTGAACGCTCTCTTGTGATTGATGATCGAACACGAGTCATAGCATCTAAAATCACAGAGTTCTTAAAGAAAACCGATCGCTTTAGTAAAACAATCGTATTCTGTGTGGACATTGAACACGCCGAACGTATGAGGCAAGCACTTATTAATGAAAATAAAGACTTGTATGCGGAAAATGATAAATACATCATGCGTATTACGGGAGATAATGATGAGGGAAAAGCACAGCTAGAATACTTTATTGATGAAGAAAGTGATTACCCGGTTATTGCAGTAACCAGTAAACTAATGACTACCGGTGTGGATGCGAAAATGTGTAAGTTGATTGTTTTGGAAAATAGCATCAACAGCATGACCGAATTTAAGCAGATTATTGGTCGTGGAACAAGACTTCTTGAAGAATACGGTAAGACCTACTTTAGCATTATGGACTTTCGTAACTCCAGCCGACTCTTTGCTGACCCTGCATTTGATGGTAGACCGGAAGTGGTTATTGACCTTGATGGGAATGATCCCGTGGATGAACCAGAGCCGCCAACAGATGAAGGCGAAGAAGGCACTGGAGAAGATGCTGGTAATGATGGTGTCAAAGAAGATAATGGTAAGTATGGAACTGGAGACACACCACCTTTTAATGATGAGGGTGATGATAAACCTCGTAAATATTATATAGGCGATGTTACTGTTAGAGTTCTTTCAGAGAGAGTCCAATATGTAGATAAGGATGGGAAGCTCATCACTGAAAGTCTGACTGACTACACAAAGAAAAATATCCTAGAGCAATATGCAAGGCTGGATGATTTCTTGAGAACTTGGACAGAAGCGGAGAAAAAACAAGCCATTATTGATGAATTACAAGACAGTGGTGTACTGCTAGATGCGGTCAGAGAAGAATTGGGCAAAACAGAAGTAGATGATTTTGATCTCATTTGTCACTTGGCTTACGATAAACCACCGCTAACAAAAAAAGAGAGAGCGGATAATGTGAAGAAACGTAACTATCTGTACAAGTACTCTGATGTTGCCCAGCAAGTCATTGAAGCACTGCTTGATAAGTATGCCAATGATGGCATTAAAGAGATCGAAGATACAAAAGTACTTCAACTAAAGGAATTTGCTAAGATTGGTAGTCCAATGAAAATAGTCAAAGCCTTTGGTGGAAAAGAATCCTATCTAAAGGCAGTAAAAGAACTAGAGAATGAAATTTATTACGCATAAGTAAAACCAACAATAGTAGACAAGGCAGGTATGAGTTATGGCGATTAGTAATTTTGTAAAGAGAATTCAAGATGTTATGCGAAATGACTCGGGTGTTAATGGAGATGCCCAGAGAATTGAGCAAATCGTGTGGATTCTTTTCTTGAAAATATATGATGCAAAGGAAGAAGCATGGGAGCTCTATGATGACAATTATAAGTCCATCATTCCAGAAGGCTTAAAATGGAGAGATTGGGCAGTTGATCTAAAAGACGGTGAGGCACTTACGGGTGATGCTTTACTTGATTTTGTAAATAACAAACTATTTCCTACACTTAAGAATTTAGAAATTGATGAAGAAACACCGATGAGTCAAATCATTGTAAAATCCGCTTTTGAAGATGCCAACAACTATCAAAAAGATGGAGTACTGCTTCGTCAGGTTATTAATATCATTGATGAGATCGACTTCACAGAATATAAAGAGCGCCATGAATTCGGTACAATCTATGAATCGTTCCTTAAGGACTTACAGAGTGCAGGAAATGCTGGTGAGTTTTATACACCAAGAGCTGTTACTGACTTTATGGTAGAAGTGGTGAAACCGGTATTAGGAGAAAAAGTCGGAGATTTTGCCTGTGGTACCGGGGGCTTCTTGACATCTGCTTTATCTGCACTGGATAAACAAGTTGGTAACTCTCTTGAAAATAGACAAATCTATAACAAGTCTGTGTATGGAATTGAAAAGAAAGCATTGCCACATATGCTGTGTGTGACCAATATGCTGATTCATGATATAGATGATCCAAACATTCTTCATGGGAATGCATTAGAAACAGACTATAAAGAGCTTCGTAAAATGGAGCCTTTCGATGTAGTTCTTATGAATCCGCCATACGGAGGAAGTGAGAAAGAAAGCGTAAAAATCAACTTCCCAATGGAGCTAAGAAGTTCTGAAACAGCCGACTTATTCATGAATGTAATCATGTATCGATTGAAGAAGAACGGTCGAGCAGCAGTAATCATACCAGACGGATTCTTATTTGGTACAGATAATGCTAAATTCAACATCAAGAAAAAACTGTTCAGTGAATTTAATGTTCATACAGTAATAAGGATGCCTCATAGCGTATTTGCGCCTTATACATCTATTAGAACGAATATCTTGTTCTTTGATAATATCAAACCTACGGAGGAAACTTGGTTCTATCGTGTAGATATGCCAGAAGGCTATAAAAACTTCTCAAAGACCAGACCGATGAAGCTGGAACACTTCAATGAAGCCTTGGAATGGTGGGAAAACCGAGAAGAGATTAAAGTTGAAGGTTATCCAAAAGCAAAGAAATATACCATTAATGAAATAGTACATCGGAGTTATAATATCGATCTTTGTGGCTTTCCTCACGAGGAAGAAGTTATTTTAGAGCCGATGGACTTGATTCAAGAATATCAAGAAAAACGAGCTTCTCTTAATGCTGAAATTGACCATGTGCTAGAGCAGATTACTTCTAAGCTCGGAGGTAAGTAAGATGAATGCACAGGATCTAAAAAATAGCATTTTTCAATTAGCAATCCAAGGAAAGCTTGTAGAACAGCGAGAGGAAGAAGGTGCTGTAAAAGAACTACTTGAGCAGGTAAAAGCAGAAAAAGAACAGCTAATTAAAGAAGGGAAGATTAAAAAAGAAAAGAAACTTCAGGAGATAAAACAGGATGAGATACCATTTGATATACCTGATAGTTGGAAGTGGATGAGATTAGGAGATGTCCTTGAGATTGCAAGAGGGGGATCCCCAAGACCGATAAAATCATTTTTAACTGATTCTGATGATGGTATTAATTGGATTAAAATAGGGGATACCGACAAAGGTGGAAAGTTTATTAATCAGACCAATGAAAAGATTATAAAAGAAGGTCTTAAAAAAAGTAGGTATGTGAGAAAAGGAGATTTCCTTTTAAGTAATTCAATGAGTTTTGGTAGACCATACATTTTAAATATTGACGGATGTATACATGATGGTTGGTTAGTATTAAGTCAATTTATTGAAATCTTTAACAAAGAATTTCTATACTATTTACTTAGTTCTCGCATGGTATTTAATCAATTTTCTTCGAGAGTATCGGGTGCTGTTGTTAATAATTTGAATTCTGACAAAGTTAGAATTACCTTAGTACCCACCCCACCACTAGCAGAACAAAAGCGTATCGTATCAAAGATAGAAGAACTAATGCCTTATGTGGAGAAATACGATAAAGCCTATTCTGAGGTCGAGGAGCTTAATAAGAAGTCCCCGGAGGATATGCAAAAATCTATTGTACAATATGCGATCCAAGGGAAGTTGGTTGAACATCGAGAAGAAGAGGGTACTGCTAAAGAGCTATATCAGCAGATTCAAGAAAAAAAGAAAAAGCTGATTAAGGAAAACAAGATTAAAAAGACAAAGGCACTTCCAGACATCACTGAAGAGAAGATACCATTTGATATACCAGAGAGTTGGAAATGGGTTAGATTAGGTAATGTTATACATTTGACTTCTGGTCAAGATATGACATCAAGTAAATACAACGACATTTCAAATGGAATACCGTATTTAACAGGTGCCAGTAACATTCATGATGGAGAAATAATAATTAATAGGTGGACGCAGGAACCTAAAGCTATAGCTCTCAAAGGAGATATTTTATTAACTTGTAAAGGTACAGTAGGTAAGACTGTAATCCTTGGTGAAGAAAAGGTGCACATAGCAAGGCAAATTATGTCTATAAGAACAATAGAAATAGATGCTAAATTCATGCAATATTTTATTAAAAGCTATGTGAATATTTTAAAAGCAAAAGCAAAAAGTATGATCCCAGGAATAGAACGAAAAGATGTATTAGAAGCACCGCTTCCACTCCCACCACTAGAAGAACAAAAAAGAATCGTGGAGAAGATAGAAGAACTACTTCCTTACACAAAACAACTAATCAAGTAAGATGGTTTTAATACCCAAAGGGTGGTCAAATCTCTACACCTTTCAAAATAACTACCTTGTCCGGATCACACGGGAAAAATCCCATAATTTCTATAGGGGGTATTCCTAAAACGCCAAAATAAAGCCACATAGCCTTGTAAACCATGATATAAAATGGTTTCGGGTTATGTGGCTATTTTACTTGATTTAAAAGTATAAATTTGCAATAAATAGCTTGTTAATACCTAGTTTAAGACTAAAATTAGCTCATAAAATACTATAATAAACTTGAATAAAAAATAATAACTACACTACAAAAGTTTCCTGTTGTATTTATGAAGATGTTGAATTGAGGCTATTTTTACGTTTCCCCTTCGCACAATAAAAACCATTTTACACAAATTTTACACATTACTCGTAGAAAACCTTGTACTATCAATGCTTTAAGACCTATATCGACCCCGACCACCGGTATGATAAAACGGGAAAAGCCTTTAAGTCAAGGGTTCTCACATTTAGTGAGAACTCTTTTTTGTACCCATATCGCACAATTTAGGTAGAAAAAATCGTGTACACGATGAAGAATGACCAGAAGGAAAAATGGGAAAACGTAAGAGTGAAATTACAAGTATTTTAGGGTTTATATAGGCAATCCGTTTGATAAAAAGTGCTTAAGCATGGTATAAGTGTAAAGGGAGTAAGGACAGTTGTTTTTGATTTTGGGATGTTTTTTGATCATATCCCATCATGAGAGGATTGAAATTTGATTATGATTGATAATTTTTGGCGTGATTTACCACGACCGTTTTTTATATTGGCACCAATGGAGGATGTGACGGATGTCGTTTTTCGCCATGTAGTTAGCGAAGCCGCTAGACCTGATGTGTTTTTTACAGAGTTTACAAACTCAGAAAGCTATTGTCATCCAGAAGGGCGCCAAAGCGTACGCGGGCGTTTGACATTTACAGAGGATGAGCAACCAATGGTAGCCCATATATGGGGCGATAAGCCGGAGTATTTTCGGCAAATGAGTATTGGTATGGCGGAACAAGGATTTAAGGGTCTTGATATTAATATGGGTTGTCCTGTAGCTAATGTAGCAGGGAATGGAAAGGGATCTGGCCTGATCCGTCGTCCAGAAGTAGCAGCAGAGCTCATACAAGCTGCAAAAGCAGGAGGATTGCCTGTAAGCGTGAAGACAAGACTAGGTTACACGTATATAGATGAATGGTTTGAATGGCTGAAACACGTATTGGAACAAGACATTGCTAATCTTTCTATTCATCTGCGTACAAGAAAGGAAATGAGTAAAGTAGATGCTCACTGGGAGCTAATTCCTGAGATTAAAAAGCTTCGTGACGAGGTTGCTCCAGATACATTGTTGACCATCAATGGTGATATTCCTGACCGCCAAACTGGCTTGGAGCTTGTGGGAAAATATGGTGTAGATGGAGTAATGATTGGACGAGGAATTTTTAAAAATCCATTTGCTTTTGAAAAGCAGCCGAAGGAGCACAGCAGTAAGGAATTGCTTGATATCTTAAGATTACACTTGGATCTTTTCGATAAATATTCAAAAATAGATACACGTTCGTTTAAGCCTCTTCGTCGCTTTTTTAAGATATATGTTCGAGGTTTTCGAGGGGCGAGTGAATTAAGAAGTCAAATGATGGAAACAGAGTCAACAGATGAAGTACGTGCATTGCTCGATGACTTTGAAGATTTTGAGTGAAAGAATGTTGACGACAGGAGAAGTATTTATAGTAGTAAGTTACTTAATTAACATGAATAACCGGATCAACGTTTCTCACATCGTGGGAAACGTTTTTTGTAGGTGCGCCAGGCATGGCGACTATCTAGGTGGTGAAAGTCCACTGTGGTGGAGGAGATAGCGGCTATTTGAGTAAATAAATATACGCAAAACTTCTTCTATTTTTAGAAAAAGAATTCCATGCATAAATACTGTTGGTACGTAAAGAATGTTTTCAATTTTATTCACAGTGTGTTTTTATTTGGTAGAATAAGATTAATAATATAGGAGGTGTTGAAAAGCTATGGATCTATACTCATCATCCCATACCATCCCCTCAGAATATTGGCATGCAATTTCTAATAATGATAGTAATTTTGACGATCATTTTTACTATGGTGTTAAAACAACTAAAATTTTCTGTCGTCCATCTTGCAAATCCAGATTACCGAATAAAGACAACGTTTATATCTTTAAAAAGGCACAAATAGCATTACAGCTTGGGTTTAGGCCTTGTAAAAGATGTAAGCCGGACAATGTGTTATTACCTAATGAGGAATGGATAGAGCTTATATGTGCATGGATTGACAAAAACTATGATGAAAATATCACGCTTCATGTGTTAGCAAATGTCTTTCATTCCAGTCCATTTCACCTTCAACGAACGTTTAACAAAATCAAAAAGGAGAGTCCCTTAAATTATTTGCAACGAATAAGGTTAAATAGAGCAGCAAATCAATTAAAAGAAACAAATCATACCATACAGTTTATCTCTTCATCTGTTGGGTTTTCAAATAGTTCCTATTTTAGCACGGTATTTAAGAAATATTACAACATTACGCCGAATAATTATCGGAAGAAATTTAATTGTAAACTGTAAACTCCAATAAAGAAGCGATATTGAAAAGTTTTTCCAACCTTGTAATACACTGATTTTGCTCCGATCCAATCTTGGAAATAATAAGCATAGAAACGAGATATTGCGATAATGTTTATATATTCTTGAAGGAAACAAATTTTACGCACAATGCCTTTGAATGAATGCTTTGGACTGTCTCCTGGATAATAGATTGCCTGTAAAAACAACATTTGTAGGGAAAGCTTTCACGAAAAAAACAACACCTCATCAGTAATCTGTTTCACCATATCGTTCACGAGTTAAGCAATACCATTCTTGCAAATGCCTTCAAAAAATCTAAGGAAAATAACTTGGTATCATGAAAATGCCTACGATAGCTTTAAAAGAGAAGTATCCTTTTTCCCTTAGAAAATATAGGTGGTACCTTCATCTAACGTGATCGTCGGTACCACTTTTTAAATGGTCTAGGAAAATATATTATTTGCCCATGTGGATAAATGGGCGTGTTGAGCCACGTCTAGCTCCAGCGCCCAGAAACTAGGTGTCTTCACGAATCTCCCTCATCTAAGTCATTATTGGCTCGTAAGCTCACCGTGAT
>NZ_BAAACY010000060.1:0-4248 GCF_039521925.1 Virgibacillus salarius
CTTTTTGCGTATATAAATATTGAAAAAAGTAAAAAAAGTGATACGCCCTAAATTGGCGTACCACTTTTTTCAGTTACTGGGTTTTGTCCCAGCCTCATTAGAGGAAGCGTAAATCTGAGCATTTAGTGATAAGGACTGAGCGAATTTTGCTCCGTTTTTCTAATTGATAGGGATCGTACCAACGAAAGGCACAAAAAATACGCTTCGGAACTATTTTGGGTTATTCTTGTATCATTCTAAATAATTTACCATTGGAATCTGATTATATAGAATTTTAAGCTATATCTTTGTTTTTAGAGAATATAACAAAGCAAATAGCCATTATATTTAAAAGTAACATTATTCCATAATATATATTTGAAGTGTCATCGAGGTATTCGAAAAAGTACCGAATGATATTCAAAGACAGTATAATAATTAAAATAATTATTTTACGACTCATGTAGACATCCTTTCTTTAAAGAAAATATTTTCTTTCACTTTGAGTTGGTAAAGTACATTTAATTTGTTTACTTATTCTCTTCCTATATTTAGCAACTAATTTATAGAAAAAGTTTCTTATCGGTTTTGGTACTATTTTTAATATAAGTATCGGAAAAAATAATTTATTTGCTTGAGCTATTACGTGGAGAATTGCATCTGAGTATATATACATTTTATTAGAATTAATTAATATTATGCTATCCACGTTATCTCTAATTTGGTTTTCCATTTTAAAATCATTGTACCATTTGCTATTAAAACTTGTAATCCTTAGCGATTTGTTCTTGTTTATTTTTAAAAGAAATTTAATAAAGTTACTACAAAAGTTGCATTCTCCATCATAAACTAGAATCACCATTAAATTTCCTTCTCCTCTCTTTGAATACCTATATATTTCAAATTAGTAACTTTATCTTTAATATACTTAAAGCGATGGCTATATTCTCTATCACTCATAAATTGCAAGTCTAAAACAATCATAATAGCACCAAATGAACTAGACCCATAAAAACAATAATACTTAGATGAAACAGGATTGAGCCAAGTAAGCTTAAATAAGCGAGTATATTTATTGAACACAAAAAAAGGAAAGAATAACTGTGTGAATATAGCCAAATAAGCTCCTAATGTCAGTAATAATGGAGAATTCAATATTAAGTGCTTCAAACCTTCAAACTAATTCATGCTAAAGGCACCTATATTTAGAATATAATACAACGCTGTTCCATCGGAGTTGTTCTTATTAATCTAAAATTTATGTTTCTGATGAATTCTATATAGTAAATGGTTCAACGGATAATAGGGATTGTACCAATGAAAAGCGAAAACATACGCTAAGGAACTGTTCAGAAAACCAGAATTTCCAGCGTAATCCTTATATTTCTCCTTGTCTTATGCTCCTACTTCTCTAGTTTTTTTAATTACCAATCTTTTTCTATTTTCCATCATTCTGGGATAAATTGTCACTAAATAATACGTATATATGTTCGTTTTTTATGATATAATAAGAACAAACGTTCTTGGTGGTGACCTTATTATGAAAGGATTGCTGAATCGTTCTGTCAAAAGTAAGCAAAAAATAATTATTATTTATTTGGATAGCAATAATAATGTAACTGAGCGTTATATCCGTGTTCTAGAAATACGCGAAAAGAGTATTTTGGCTTATTGCTTCTATCGGAAAAAGGTGAGAACATTTACGCTAAAGAATATTCTTTCAGCAGGATTAGTTAGAAAGCGAGTGGGTGCGTAATGAGTGTAAATGATCGAGGAAGTATTAAATGGACCGCAATGATGATGCCGGAGCATATAGAGTTATTGAAGCAAACATGGCAAGAACAAGAGCGCAAACAAAAACCTATTATAGATGAACAAAAACAAGAGGAAATTAACTTGAAGCTGCAAATGGCAGTGAAAAATGAGCTAACCATCGATTTAAAGTATTTTTTGAATCACGATTTTTATAAAGCTAAAGGGAAAGTAGTCAGTATTGATAGACAGAACAGGTATATAAAAGTGGCAGGCCAATATTTACCTATAGAAAGTATTATTGATGCCTGGATTGATTAAATTTACTTTTTACTAGCAATATATAGTGCGCCATTTTGTTGAATTTCAGCATAAAAGACATCCGATATGGAAGGTACTCCCCTTAATTGAAGTTGCTTTTCTAACCAATGCTTATTTAGGTTCAAGGCAATTAAGTTATTTGTATTAATCTTTCCGTCAGCAATTACAGTCGTTGAGGTAGGTGGAATGCTATTCGTGGCTGGAGGAATGTTCATATCTTTTTTGGTTAACGATTGTTTCGCCTCTTTCTTCATGACGGATAGACTGCCATCTGTTTCAAATATTGCATATTCGACATCCGAGACAGCGAAAACGTTTTTCTTCCTCAATAAAAGGTTTAAATCGTCAATATCTAATCTACTTTTCCGAAGCTCATCCTCCACAATTTCTCCTTTTCGAATAAGAATAATTGGTTCCCCTTCAATAACGTAACGAACGCGTTGTGATTTTATATCTAAAAAACCAAGAAATATGGTAAAAGCACTCCAGCATAGTAATGATAATATTCCATGGAATAGACTGAGTGTAGGGTCAACTGCAAATGAAGCAGCTAATGTACCGATTGAAATAGCAGAGACAAAGTTAAAGAAGGTAAGCTTAGAAATTTCTTTTCTTCCCATAATTCTTGTTAATGCAAGTAAGATAGTAAAGGAAACAGCTAATCTTAGTACTAATTCGATAGTAGACATAATAAGCCTCCATAAACAAAAGGTGTTTTTAGTATTGTTCCAAACATTGGAATTAAAATGTATGAATTAGGATAATTAAAAGGTTGCAGTATAAACAAATAAGAGAAAATTATAGGTACCATCATCGACAGTTCGATACATCACTATTTGGCGATTGACAATTGGAAGGGAAGCAAATGAAGAAATATTATCTCTATATTTTTATTAGCTTGAGTATGTGCTTGTTTTTAACGGGATGCTGGGACCGCGTGGAGATTGAGAATCGAGGCTTTACCGTTGGTTCAGCGATTGATCTAGTTGAAAAAAAAGAAGATGGTACGTTTGAACTAATGCTTACCAACCAAATGGTTGTCCCCTCTGGATTAGGGTCTCCTTTACAGGGAGGTAGTGGTGAGCAAAAAGCATATAAAAATATAACTGCAACGGGCGAAAGTATTTTTGAGATTACCCGAGAAATGTCGACATTATCAAGCAAGACTCCTTTTTTCCAACATATGAAGGTATTAGTTGTTTCAGAAGACATCGTTAGAGAACCACATCTATTTGGAAATATACTAGATGTTCATATTCGCGATCATGAAATGCGTAGAGGGATAAGACTTGTCATAGTAGAAGGAAAAGCAAAAGAGGCGTTAAATATCCTACCCATAGATGAAAAAGTACCTGCACTATATATTGAGTCTTTGATGGAGAACAACTATAAAAATGCAAGCTCACTACAGCCAGTTCATATAGGACAAGTTCAAGAGTTACTGCTAAGTAAAAACAGCTACACGATTCCAGAATTACAGATTGTTAACGATCATTCCGTTAAGTACAAAGGAGCTGCTGTATTTCAAGGTGATACCAATCACATGATATACTCCTTATCTGATGATGAAACCATGGGGCTAAGCTTTTTGACTGATACGAAACAAAATGGACCGATAAAAATCAAGGTAAATGGACATATGGTTGTAATAGAACTAACAGATGTTAAACAAGATATATACTTTAAAAATAAGAAAAAGGAAAACTTACAGGTCGATATAAATATTGATGTTAAAGGGAATATTGGTGAGAGATATGGACTTACTAGTGTATTTAGTAAAAGCTATATAAATAAGGTGAAAGCGGCAACAGAGCGAAAGGTGCGGGCACTGGTTGAAGGAACTATCAACAAGGTGCAAAAAGACTTAAAAGTGGATGTGCTGGGGATTGGTGACAAGCTGTATCGGCGACATTATGATTTCTGGAATACGGTCAAAGACGATTGGGAGAAAGGAGAAAATTATTACTCCCAAAGTAATATTCGTGTGAATGTAAATGTGAAAATTAAAATGGTAGGCTCCTCAGACAAAGTAGAAACGATCAATAAATAAAAAAAACATGCATCCCAATAGCTGTTTGGGGAAGCATGTTTTTTTGTAAGTTAAGAAAGTATAAAATCAGTGCAATGACTGCGTTAAGCCAAGTAGTTATTTTGAAATGTTAGATGTATATTGGCAATGCTCCGACGAATTACTTC
>NZ_BAAACY010000061.1:0-13898 GCF_039521925.1 Virgibacillus salarius
CACTATATTTAGCCACAAAAACACCCCCTGAAATTAGATTTTTTACTCTAACTTCAGGGGGTCGGTACCTAATTAATTACAACTAATTAGCATTCGTTTTTTATCATTTCTTCATTCTTTTGTCTCAGGCTCAGCCTACCCGTGAGTAGTGAGTAATGCTTGTAAACACAAGAGTTTCTCTACAAGCTAAGGAGCTGTCCCAAACGAACAGCTCCTTAGCTACATCTGGAATACACCCGCGCTCCTCGTGGAAAAATCCGTCTGTACAAATACGTACAGAAACACCGAATTCACGCTATTACACTTCCCACAGCATTCACTTGTATTCCAATTTTTTATTTGAATAATCCTATCCTTATTATAAATTAGCTTAAGAAAATAAAATACAGAATAAAAATAATAAATAGGAAGTACATAACTGGATGTATTTCTTTGGCACGCCCTTTAAGAAGCATCGTAATCGGATAGAAAATAAAGCCAATAGCAATACCAGTTGCGATACTATACGTTAGCGGCATTGCAATCACAATGAGGAATGCCGGTACTGCAATTTCAAATTGATCCCATTCAATATCCTTTAGCGCAGAAGACATGAGCACACCAACGATGATTAATGCTGGTGCTGTAACCTCTGATGTAACGACACTTAGTAAAGGCGAAAAAAACAATGCCAATAGGAAAAATAATGCCGTCACAACAGCTGTGAAACCAGAGCGACCCCCAGCTCCTACTCCTGCTGTTGACTCAACATAAGATGTAGTCGTTGAAGTACCAACTGTGGCTCCTACAACCGTCGCTGCTGAATCTGCAAATAACGCCTTACCAGCACGTGGCAATTTATTATCCTTCATTAATCCAGCTTGATTTGCTACAGCAACTAAAGTTCCAGCAGTATCAAAAAAGTCAACAAATAGAAACGTTAAAATCACAACTAGCATCTGTAGTGTAAAAATATCCCCGAAATGTGCAAAGGCTTGACCAAACGTTGGTGCAAGGCTTGGCACATGACCAACGATACCATCAAGTCCCGTCGGCGATGCAATCAGTCCAACAACCATCCCAGCAACAGCTGTAATAATCATTCCATAGAAGATCCCACCTCTTATACCAATAGCCATTAGGATTACAGATACGACAATCCCAAATACAGCAAGTAAGACGGTTGGAGAAGTTAAATCACCTAATGCTAGTAAGGTTGCCTCATTACCAACTATAATACCTGAGTTTTGAAAACCGATAAAAGCAATGAAAAAACCTATACCAGCTCCAACAGCTAATTTTAAGTTCGCCGGGATGGCATTAATAATTTTTTCGCGGAGTCCTGTTAACGTAAGTACAATAAAAATAAGTCCAGATGCCAGCACTCCCGCAAGTGCAGTTTCCCATGGAACCCCATAACCAAGAACAACTGTATACGCAAAAAATGCATTTAAGCCCATTCCAGGCGCTAATGCTATTGGATATTTAGCTATAATTCCCATAAACAACGACCCTACTGCCGCTGCAATTGCAGTAGCAGCAAACACCGCATCCTGATCCATACGTGTTACGCCATCAGGTAATTCTTCAATCCCAACAAGAGCTAACGTAGAGGGATTTACAAAGAGGATATATGCCATGGCCAAGAAAGTCGTTAATCCTGCCATAAATTCTGTACGATAATTCGTACGTAACTCCTCAAAACGAAAAAACTTCTTCACAATTCTTCCCCCTTCATATACTGACACATTATTCGGGGGAGACCACTCCTGCAATCACCATACACGTTTCATGAAAAGGTGACAATAAAAGAGCGCTCTATCGTCATATGACCAAATGAGCGCTCTTTTACTATGCAAAATGAGATGAATGTTTTTCGTAAAATAACAAAAATAATCATAGAATAAGTTCTTCATTCATAAACATTTTGCGTAGTCAGACCATTTACGGCGGTCTGGTAGAAACTCTGGGCCATATCCCCGAAATTATACGCATTTATCATTAAAACCTAGGATAATCATACGATCAATTTCAATAAATGTCAACAAAATGCGAACGTTAATAAATTCCAGACATCTTTCGTTCGATTATTCAAATTCAAGCATGCAGATGATGTTAAAACACTATCATGTCAATTTTCTCATCTACTATTACTATTAGATTGATAGAACTTATTTTTTATTGCTTGGTTACCATTAAATAAGATCGATTTAATATATCTTCTGCATGCTTCACCCGCTCTGCTGTCGGTGGTTCGACACCTTCAAGCGGATAAGCAAGACCAAGGTTTTCCCATTTGTATACACCTAACTTATGGTAAGGCAATACTTCAATTTTTTCCACATTATTTAAAGTGGCAATAAAATCAGACAACCGCTGCAAATATTCATCATTATCACTACCACCAGGTACCAAAACATGACGAATCCAGACAGGAATATTCTTTTGATCTAAATATCTGGCCATATCAATAATGTGTTCATTTGACATGCCAGTCAATTCTTTATGCTCGACTGGATCAATATGCTTTAAATCTAATAAAATTAAGTCTGTTACCTCTAATAATTTATCTAAAGTCTCTATAAAGCGTGGAGAGCGACTAAAGCAGCCAGCGGAACTATCAATAGTAGTGTGTATTCCTAGCTTTTTTAGCTCCGTAAATAATTCAACTAAAAAGTCAGCTTGAATTAACGGCTCTCCACCACTTACAGTTACTCCGCCATTAGTAGCTTGGAAGAATGGGAGATAATCTTTAATGTCTTTTACTAATTCTTCTACTGACATTTCTTTTCCATCTCCCATTTTCCACGTGTCAGGGTTATGACAAAATTTACAACGTAATAAGCACCCTTGTGTAAATATTACATATCGTAGACCAGGTCCATCAACGGTACCACACGTTTCTATTGAATGAATTCGTCCGTTCATCTTACTCGCCCTCCTTGCTAGATTTTAAAGGGGCTGGGACAAAAAGTTCGCATGAAGGGGGGAACGAACAATTAGAAATGATGCTCGATGCAACGACACTGCTCCAGAAATATACGCCACTTTCCGTGGGCGGCAAATCACACGGAGTGGTTCACCAAACGGAGATGTCTACGTATATTCTGGATGATCGTCTTTTAAGGAACCATTTCAGCTATGTCCCAACCTCTTTACCACAGCCCCATCATCCATAATCCTACAATAATGGAAGCCTCACTTTATTTTACATACTTTCATGGAACGTACGATGAATTACATCCATTTGTTGTTCTCTTGTTAATTTAATGAAGTTAACTGCGTATCCAGATACACGGATAGTTAACTGTGGATATTCTTCTGGATGTTCCATTGCAGCCAGTAATGTTTCTCGATCAAACACGTTAACATTTAAGTGGTGACCATGCTTTACAGCATAACCATCTAACATACCAACTAAGTTTGCTTTTCTAGTTTCTTCATCTTTACCTAATGCTTTTGGCACGATCGAGAATGTATTAGAAATTCCATCCATGGAATATTCATATGGCATTTTAGCGACTGAGCTTAAAGAAGCGAGAGACCCGTTTTTATCGCGACCGTGAAGTGGGTTAGCACCTGGCGCAAATGGTTCACCTGCTTTACGTCCATCTGGTGTATTTCCAGTTTTCTTACCATATACAACATTAGAAGTAATCGTAAGAATAGACTGCGTATGAACAGAATTTCGGTAGGTGTGATGTTTTTTGATTTTGTTCATAAATGTTTTCACTACATCTACCGCAATTTCGTCTACGCGATCATCATTGTTACCATATTTAGGGAAGTCTCCTTCGATTTCGTAATCAACGACAATACCATCTTGATCGCGAATCGCTCTCACTTGTGCATATTTAATCGCACTTAATGAATCAGCAACAACTGAAAGTCCGGCAATACCACATGCCATCGTACGTAATACCTCGCGATCATGTAGTGCCATCTCAATTCGTTCATAGCTATATCTATCGTGCATATAGTGAATGATATTTAACGCATTTACATATAGCCCTGATAACCAATCTAAGATGGTATCATATTTTTCTCTTACTTCCTCATAGTCAAGATAATCTGAAGTGATTGGTGCATAGTTTGGAGCTACTTGTATTTTTAATTTTTCATCCACTCCGCCGTTAATGGCATAAAGCAGTGCTTTTGCAAGATTTGCACGTGCACCAAAAAACTGCATTTGCTTACCGATACGCATAGCAGATACACAGCATGCTATACCATAATCATCACCATAATGTTCGCGCATTAAATCATCATTTTCATACTGAATGGAACTAGTCTTGATAGACATATTAGCACAGTATTTTTTGTAGTTATCAGGTAATTTAGTAGACCATAGTACAGTTAAATTTGGTTCTGGTGCTGGTCCTAAATTATCTAATGTGTGTAAGAATCGATAAGAGTTCTTTGTAACTAGCGGGCGCCCGTCTTCCGCGATACCTGCTAATGACTCTGTGACCCAAGTTGGATCTCCACTGAACAGTTCATTATATTCAGGTGTTCTAGCAAATTTCACCAGGCGTAGCTTCATAACAAAATGATCTACCAATTCTTGAGCTTCTTCTTCTGTTATAACACCATTTTTAATATCTCTCTCTATATAAATATCTAAGAATGTAGATACACGACCAAGACTCATAGCAGCACCATTCTGTTCTTTAATAGCTGCAAGATAACCAAAATATAACCATTGGAAAGCTTCTTGTGCAGTTATTGCCGGTTTTGCAATATCAAAACCGTATGCTTTACCAAGTTGTTTTAATTCCTGTAAGGCGCGAATTTGCTCTGAAGTTTCTTCACGATCACGGATAACATCATCTGTCATGGTTCCATTACCAATTAAATCAAGTTCTTTTTTCTTCTCCGCAATTAAGTGATCCACACCATATAATGCAACACGACGATAGTCACCAATGATACGTCCACGTCCATATGCATCAGGCAAACCAGTTACAATTCCAGCTTTTCTTGCTGTTCTAATTTCTGGTGTATATGCATCGAATACACCTTGATTATGCGTTTTCCGGTAATCGGTAAATGTTTTTACTACTTCATCATCAATTTTATATCCATACGATTCTGCAGCAGCTACTGCCATACGAATACCACCAAAGGGTTGTAAAGAACGTTTGAAGGGTTCATCTGTTTGGACACCAACTATTTTTTCTTGGTCTCTGTCCAGATACCCTGCGCCATGTGAAATAATGGTAGATACGATCTTCGTATCTAAATCATATACTCCCCCGTTTTCGCGTTCTTTTTTGGTTAATTCCATTACTTTGTCCCATAATGCTTTTGTAGCATCAGTAGGAGCTGCTAAAAATGCTTCATTTCCTTCATACAACGTAAAATTCTTCAAAATAAAATCTCTGACATCAATTTCCTTTTGCCATCTACCTTCACGGAAGCCATCCCAAGGAACTCTTTGTGTAACTTCTTCTGCTACTTTCATTTCCTATACCTCCTCATTGATTCTATTTGTGAAATATTTCACAAATATATCTTAATTTAATTTTATACCTTTTCGTACATAAAAAAAAGTGAAAAACATCACATTTTCGGCCTGTTATAATCAAAGTTCTAAAAATGTTCAAATTCTAGCATAAGCAAATATGCCAATAAAATACATGATAAGTACACCTATAAAATATTGATATAGTAATGATTCAATCTAATTACAAAAGGATTTATATTAATGTGTAGCTGGACTGAAATACACTGTTTAAATATTTCTCACTTTAAAACTAATACAGATAGAGTTAAACTTCCATCCGGTTTTTACTTAAATATATACGTACAAAGGCTTCATTCGCCACGTCCTGTGGCAACGCCTTTGTGACCTACTTCCGTGTAGGCCCGAATCAATCGGACATTTACTGACAGCTGGACCCACTACTTATCCATACTTGGATTCTCCTCATTGCTTGAGGTGGGGGCTTACTGCCAGTTACATGCGGGATCAATATAACTGATTCTTTTACTGGAAAGCGATTAAAGATGTCACATAATCATGTTTGTATTCCTCTTCCAAAAAGAATCCTTCTGTCTATATGTGATTTTTTCACATTTTTATCACAAATCCGTTATTTTGTAATCCTAAATAGATGTTATGATGAAATCAGAAAATGCGAAGGGGGGATAAAATATGATTCTAAACGAGTGGAAAGAGTTTAGCACAGACGCTGAATCTTACACACAAGAACGCTTTGAACAACAAGTCGGTGATGCATTTGAAGCTATGTGTTTTGAAGAAAATCAAGACACACCAAATTATATTTGGACGAAGCATTATGTTGTGGTAATCAAGCCAAACACGCGTATTTTTAAAGATATTTCTTTTGTCAAAGTACCCCGTAATCCGTCAGTAATGCATTAATTTTTTTTGAGATAACATGCTCAATATTTCACATATAAAATTAGGAGGTATTCTAATGGTTACAACATTAGAAGAAAAACAAGCAACAACTGTTACAGAGAGCATTGACAAATTAGTAGAAAATGCACAAGAAGCACTAACAGAAATGAAAAATCTAGATCAAAAACGAATTGATAACATCGTTAAGGAAATGGCACTTGCAGGATTAGACCAACATATGCAACTTGCGAAATTAGCCGTTGAAGAAACTGGACGTGGTATATATGAAGATAAAATCATTAAAAATATTTTCGCAACCGAATATGTGTATCATAATATAAAATATGATAAAACAGTTGGTGTAATTAGAGAGAACGAACATGAAGGTATAGTAGAAATCGCTGAACCAATTGGTGTTATTGCTGGGATAACACCAGTAACTAACCCAACTTCAACAACATTATTTAAATCCATTATTTCTATTAAAACAGGAAATCCTATTATTTTTGCTTTCCACCCATCTGCACAAAAATGCAGCTCCACTGCAGCTAAGGTTGTGTATGATGCAGCAGTAATAGCTGGTGCACCAAAAAATTGTATTCAATGGGTTGAAAATCCATCTATTGAGGGGACTCAAACATTAATGAAGCATGATGGTATAGCAACTATTTTGGCAACAGGTGGGCCTGGAATGGTTAAATCAGCATACAGCTCTGGTAAACCTGCTTTAGGTGTAGGTCCTGGTAACGTTCCTTGCTATATCGAAAAGTCAGTTAACGTTAAACGTGCTGTAAATGATGTTATTCTTTCCAAAACATTTGACAATGGTATGATTTGTGCATCAGAACAAGCAATTATTGTTGATAAAGAAATCTACAATCAAGTAAAACAAGAAATGATTGATAACAAGGTTTACTTTTTAAGCCCTACCGAAAAAGCAAAAGTAGAAAAACTTGTTATTAACGACACATGCACCGTTAACCCTTCCATTGTTGGTATGGAGCCTGTAAAAATTGCTGAAATGGCAGGCGTTAAAGTACCTGAAGATACAAAAATTCTTGTAGCTGAATTAACAGGTGTTGGACCGGACCATCCACTTTCTCATGAAAAATTAAGTCCAGTGCTCGCAGCTTATAAAGTAAACAATAACGAAGAAGGATTTAAACGTGCAGAAGAAATGCTTGAATTTGGTGGTTTAGGACACTCTGCAGTTATTCATTCTGAAAATAAAGAAACCATAGATGCGTTTGGGAGAAGAATGAAAGCAGGACGTATTATTGTCAATGCTCCTTCTTCTCAAGGGGCAATTGGTGACATCTACAATGCTTATTTGCCATCTTTAACACTTGGATGTGGTTCTTATGGCGGAAACTCTGTATCTACAAACGTAGGGGCAACGCATTTAATTAACATAAAAAAAATGGCGAGAAGGAATGTTAATATGCAATGGTTCAAAATTCCACCAAAAGTTTATTTTGAAAAGAATGCAGTACAGTATTTAGCAAAAATGCCTGGGATCTCTAAAGCATTTATCGTAACAGATCCCATGATGGTTAAATTAGGATATGTTGATAAAGTCCTATATCACTTACGTAAACGTTCAGATTATGTACACTGCGAAATTTTCTCTGATGTAGAACCAGATCCATCAAAAGACACGGTTATACGTGGTGCTACTGCAATGGATAACTTCCAACCAGATGTAATTATTGCGCTTGGTGGTGGATCAGCAATGGATGCGGCCAAAGGAATGTGGTTATTCCATGAATATCCAGAAACAGACTTTAATGGTTTAAAACAAAAGTTCTTAGATATCCGTAAACGTGCATACAAATATCCAGAACTAGGTCAACGTGCACAATTTGTTGCAATTCCTACCACTTCTGGTACTGGATCTGAAGTCACCTCTTTCTCTGTTATTACAGATAAAGAAAACAATGTAAAATATCCGTTAGCAGATTATGAATTAACACCAGACGTAGCCATTGTTGATCCACAATTTGTGATGACTGTTCCTAAAACAGTAACAGCTGACACTGGGATGGACGTTTTAACACACGCGATCGAAGCTTACGTTTCTAATATGGCAAATGACTACACAGATGGGCTCGCAATTAAAGCCATTCAGCTTGTCTTTGATTATTTACCACAAGCTTATCGAGATGGTAACAATGCATTAGCAAGAGAAAAAGTGCACAACGCTTCTACCATTGCTGGAATGGCATTTGCAAATGCATTCTTAGGTATTAACCATAGTCTTGCACACAAACTAGGGGCAGAATTCCATATTGCGCATGGTCGTGCCAATGCGATACTTTTGCCGCATGTTATTCGCTATAATGCGAAAAAACCAACGAAGTTTGTGTCATTTCCTAAATACGAATACTTTATTGCTGACAAACGTTATGCCGAAATTGCTAAAATATTAGGATTGCCTGCAAGCACAACAGAAGAAGGCGTTGAAAGCCTAGTTCAAGCTATTTATAAATTGGCAAAAGAATTGGACATTCCAATGAGTATCGCAGAAAATGGCGTAGATAAAAATGCTTTCGAAGCAAAAGTAAACTATCTTGCAGACCGTGCTTTCGAAGATCAATGTACAATAACTAACCCTAAATTGCCACTTGTTAAGGAGTTAACTGAAGTATATCGCAATGCGTATAAAGGGTAGTTTCTCCTAAAATATAGAGTGAAACTTCAATCAGTGGGGGTTTTGTTTTCCCCACTGATTGTTAGTACCACAAGGGTATGACCCAAGGCCCTTAAACCAATCAGACATTTAACTAGAGAATACGCATTCAGCTAATTATTCGATTATGAAAACCAATAGTATTTAACAAGCTTGATTAACAATATGGTCCTCATAACACAAAGAGCACTATTCTCACTTCAAGAATTACGCTCTTTTATTTGAATACGTGTTTAATTTTTAGGCATCGTAAATGTCACTGAGATACCATTACTTTCTTCTAGTTTCCTAACTATTTGATCAAGAACTTCTACAGCTCTTTCGTTTGATTCATATTTCCCCAAAACTTTACTCCATTCATCCAAACTCGCACTGCCAATGATCCCTTCTATCTTTTTTCCATTGACAGTAACTTCTTTTACATTCATCAAGCTTTGTTTATTTTGTGTAATTATCCATAACATAAAATCAATCCTTGCTATTTATATTTTTGCATGCATCATACAATACGTATTAACTTGGATCCATGTTTCATGTTTCGATAAAATAACCAAAAAAGGAACAAAAGCGTAAGCGCTCATTAGAAACGTAGTGACTAGGGCGAGTCAACGGAAATAAAGGAATCTCGGTAGCTTGCGAGCCGATGATGACTTAGGTTAGGGCGATTCGCTGGAGCTGAACGCGGCTCAACACGCCCATATTTATCTACACGGGCAAATTTTATAATTTCCAAGACTATAAAAAAACGCCTTCCGTGTTCTGAAAAGCGCCCGATCGCTGCATAGTGGTACTAAAAAAACAGCATTTCTTCTATTCTTTATTATGTAATTCCTTGTAATAACCACGTAGAACTGTAGTAAGGCCAATTCCAAAAAGGATACCACCTATTACTAAAAACTTATTTGTATTTGCTTTTACTTGAAAATTATATATAGAGGAGTCAGCATAATCAGACTTTACCAGCCAACCATCCCCGAAAGCCATTCCCATACTATTACTAAAAAAAATTAATAATAACCCAATAATCCCTAAAAATGAACCTAAAAAGATAAACTTCTTTAACCTATTATTTTTCATATTACCACCTCATTGATACTACTTATTAAGTGTTATGGGCAGTTTAAATAATACAGACACAATTCTGTTTGCACCAGTACGTATTTGCTAAAAGCCAAGCTACTATTCTAGTTTTTATCTTTATGCCATTGATATGATTTTTTTGACCATTCCCAAAAGTTATAAAATAAAAATACTAAAATGGAAAGGCCAATATTATCTATCCAATTAATATAATTATTAAAGAAGAATTGCTTTAATGTTATAGTAACAAACAAAAGTATTGGAAATCCAATGTTGTATTTAAACATACTTCCCTCCTATCACGAACATTATTTCCTAATTATTCCTTATTCTTCTAATACACTCTATTATAAATGTATTCTTTCATATTTAGCAATATCAATAAAACGAAGGCTTGTATCTCCTAATCCGTGGTTGGGGTGGAATGTCCCATATACTTCGAAAAATCAAAACGAAAATTTGAACTAAATCGTTAATGAAATAGGAAACATGTAAATGCCTCATTCTTCGTTTGAATACAATACACATTCGTATTTAAAAAATGATAGCTGAAATAGTTTTGAACTCTTTTTTCCCTAGCACTTCCCCATTTACAGTTGCCTTTTCCTAGTTGAATGATTACCTTTACCAAGTCAACCAGTCTATTTATTATTTGATGAAAAGTTTCAGGACCGTCTTCCAGTTCGAGTCTATGAGAGATCAACGGTTTTACATTTAGTTGACCTGTACTCATATAGTGTAAGGCTGCATTCCATTCTTTTCCTGGAAAAGGCGCTTATAGAGCATTCCATGATCCAAGAACGCGCAATTCATTGCGTACCATTTTATGGAAATGATATCGTAGCTAGTTGCTTGAACGTTGCTCCGATTCTTCTTATTTTTAATCAGAAAGTATGCTGCTCTCCAAATTACAACTGATGTCCCATTAACCGTTTGGTTGCAAAAAGCTCTCCATGTCTGACTTACTTGCTGTTGGATGTAAAGTATAATTTATAATCTATGATTTTCGTTAACTCTTGTCTTTTCATCTCTAATCTCCCCTCCTAAAGCTAATCTTGTACTAGCTTTAGGAATACTTTAAGGATTAAGTATTGACAAATTTGTAAGTTTGATTTACATTTTATACATCAAAAAAAATTGATTTATAAGCGAGGTGAAAAATATGGAACGAATTAAAAATGTAAAAGAATTAAGCAATGATGAAGCTCTCGACTTTTATGAGAATATGTTTAACGCCTTAGCTGATCGAATAAGACTTAAGATTTTAAACGAAATTAATAAAAGTCCTCATAAAAACTTATGTGTTTGTGATTTAGAAGAAAAATTAGATTTAAAACAATCTAAACTTTCTTATCACCTAAAAAAATTAGTAAATGCCAATATACTGATTTCAGAAAAGCATGGAACATGGAATTATTATAGAATTAATGAAGAACAAATACAGCTTGTTTTAACCGAAGATACTTGTTGTAAGATCTTTTAACAAGTGTCTTACTTATCTACTCAATAAATCAAATTTTATTGATTTATTAATCAAAATTATTTGATTTATAAAAGTGAGGAGTTATACGAATGTCAGATACAATTTTAGAGTTTATCCAAACATTTTTCATGCTATTCTTTGAATTGCTTGCGTTGTTTATAGCTGTCAGTTTTATTGTTAGTTTAATCCAACAAGTAGTATCAGAAGAAAAAATAAAAAGATTATTAAATCGTCCAAACAATGCCGTTAATTATGTGTTAGGAACATTCTTTGGTGCAATAACACCATTTTGTTCATGTTCAACGATACCTATTTTGGCAGGATTATTAAATGCAAGCGTTCCATTTGGGCCTGCTATGAGTTTCCTTATCGCGTCCCCTTTAATGAATCCAGTAGTTGTATTTATGTTATGGGCTCTTATAGGATGGCAAATCACAATTGTGTATATTGTTGTTCTAAGTATTTTTAGCATATTAACTGGATTTATATTTTCAAAATTACATTTATTAGATTCATATAAAGGAGTAACAGTAAAAGGTGATGGGTTCTTTAGTAATAAACAAGGATCTAGAATAAAGCAAGCATTAAATGACGCATGGGCATTTCTTTACCCAATGCTTCCTTATCTATTCATTGGTGTTTTCATAGGTGCCTTTATTTATGGGTTCATACCAACTGAGTTCATTACGAAGTATGCAAGTGGTGACGGCATTTTCTCTGTTTTCATCGCCTCGCTTATTGGCATACCAATGTATATCAGACCAGAAACGATGTTACCTATAGCAGAAGCTCTTGTTTCAAAAGGAATGTCAATGGGTACAGTTATTGCTTTAGTTATTGGAGGAGCAGGGGCTAGCATCCCAGAAGTTGCCTTATTATCTAAGTTATTTAAAAAGAAACTCTTAGTTGCATTTATAGCAGCTATTTTAATTGTAGCTATGGCAACTGGTCTCATCGTAAATCTAATTTTTTAAAGGAGAGGTGATCAGTATATGAGTATGGAATTTTCAGTTATAAAGCGCTATGGTAATGCTGCTATTAATCATGAACAAAATCTTTGCTGTCCTGTAGAATACGATACGAAGTACCTCAAGATTATACCAGAGGAAATTATAGAAAAAGATTATGGTTGTGGAGATCCTTTAGGGAAAATTAAAGAAGGAGACACCGTTTTAGATTTAGGTAGTGGAGGTGGAAAAGTTCCTTATATCGTATCTCAAATTGTTGGGAAAACTGGAAAAGTCATTGGTGTAGATATGAATGATGATATGCTTTCCCTTGCTAAAAAATATCAACGGGAAATAATTGATACTCTAGGTTATGACAATGTCATTTTTCATAAAGGGAAGATTCAAAACTTGAAATTAGACTTAAATAAGGTAGATGAGTATATAAAAGAAAATCCAGTAGCTAGTCTAACTGATTTTAATTCAATTAACGATTACATCTTTCATTTAGAAGAAAGCTTTCCAATGATTAAAGATAATAGCATAGATGTTGTTATTTCCAATTGTGTGTTAAACCTTGTTTCAACTAAAGAAAAAGAGCAATTATTTAATGAAATATATAGAGTTTTAAAGAAAGGTGGCAAAGCTGTCATATCGGATATTGTTTCAAATACGGAAGTTCCACAGGAATTGAGAGAGGATGAAAATCTATGGAGTGCTTGCTATTCGGGAGCAATGGAAGAAAAGAAATTTATAACTGCATTCGAAAATGCAGGGTTTTATGGTATTACCATTGATAAACGCATGGAAACATGGACAACAATTAAAGACATAGATTTTAGAAGCATGACAGTTACAGCATACAAAGGAAAAGACGGAGCTTGTCTTGATAAGGGGCAATCTGTCATTTATAAAGGGCCATTTAAACATATCGAAGATGACGATGATCACATTTATCAAAGAGGTGAAAGAACTTATGTATGTGAAAAAACTTTTAATATATTGAAAAAGGAACCATACTCACAACTTTTTGATTTTATAGATGGAGATAAACACCACATCAGCAATGATGATGAATGTTGTGCATCCACTTGTAATTGTTAATCTCTTTAGAAGGAGGTGATAAGATTGGAAAAAAGCAGCTTTAAAAAAGCAATCTCTAAATTAAAGCCGAAACAACAAGAATGTTGCTCTGTGCAAATTGAAGACAGTAAAGAAAACGAGCATGAATCAGAAGCTAAAAAAGAGAAAAATAATAATAATTGTTGCTAATTAGTAATTCAAGGGGCTGGGACATAACTAGCCCTTATGAAGTTAAAAAAGATTCCAGTTATCAAAAAATGATAGCTGGAA
>NZ_BAAACY010000062.1:0-3459 GCF_039521925.1 Virgibacillus salarius
AATAGCTACTAGAGGAAGCGTAAATCTGAGCATGTAGTGATAAGGAATGAGCGAATTTTGCTCCGTTTTTTTACTGAAATATGCGAAGCCTCCTTGAAAAAAGAACGCTTTTTCTGCGCGATGCACCGCTGCCGAATCCTTCCTTATCTATGTACATTTATATACACAATTAACGGAATAATAAAAAAATTATGTAACCTGATAGTTTTTAACTATTAAAAGATTCTGGTTATTTAATAAATTATATGATATAATTCGCTTGACTATTTCTAACGTTAATGAAGTATAAAAAGGGGGAATCGCATTGAAAAGGTTTTTAGGCTTTATAGTTATTCTCGGCATTCTGGCGCTTACAGCATGTGGAAGCGATGAGAACGATGAGGGAACAGCTGCAACAGATGATAAGAGTTATCAAATTGGAGTAAGTCAAATCGTGGAACATCCGTCACTTGATGCAGCTTACGAAGGCTTTCAAGAAGCATTAAATGATGCCGGAATTAACGCCGAATTTGATTTTCAAAGTGCTCAGGGAGATCAGAATAATATTAAACCAATCTCAGATGGGTTTGTAGCAGATAGTGTTGATTTAATTTTTGCTAATTCTACTCCAAGTGCGATTGGTGCCTTGCAGGCTACCCGTGACATACCGATTGTTTTTACCTCGGTAACCGATGCTGTAGAAGCAGGTTTAATAAAAACCATGGAAGAACCTGGTGATAATATAACTGGTGTGGTAGACCTTCATCCTGATGCAATTGCAAAGACAGTTGAATTTATAGAAACCTATTTTTCTGATGCAACGGTTGGTATGCTCTATAATGCAGGTGAGCAAAATTCAGTAACGCAGGTCGATGCGGTAAAAACAGCTGCTGAAGGCACCGGAATAACAATTGAAGAAAGAACGGTTGCTACATCTTCTGAAGTTCAGCAAGCTGCTACTTCACTTGTTAGTGATGTTGATCTTTTTTATATTATTACAGATAATACAGTAGTTTCAGCACTAGATAGCGTAGTAGGAGTTGCAAATGATCAGGATATTCCATTGATTGTTGGCGAGCCTGATTCACTAGCTAAAGGTGGATTTGCAACGTTTGGTATTGATTATAATACAATTGGATATCGAACAGGTGAAATGGCAGCAGCAATATTAAAAGGAGATAAAGCCCCAAGTGATTTTCTAGTTGAATACCCACCTGAACTCCAGTTATTTATTAATAAGCAGGCTGCAGAAGAGCAAAATGTAGAATGGAATACAGAATGGGATGAATCAGCGCAGTTTTTAGAAGCTGAATAGACGAATAATAGAGTAGAGCCGGAGATGAGTCTGGCTCTAAATTTTACCTCAAACAGGAGGATTCATATGTTTATATCTTTGTTTGGAGCTGTAGAATCGGGTCTAATCTATGCAATTATGGCATTAGGTGTGTATTTAACCTTTCGTATACTTGATTTTCCAGATCTAACTGTGGATGGCAGCTTTGTTACTGGAGGTGCTGTAGTAGCGCTTTCCATTATGAATGGTGTTTCACCAATTATTGCAACGATACTTGCAGCTGCAGCGGGCTTCATTGCTGGATGTTTTACAGGGTTGCTACATACAAAGGGGAAAATTAATGCTTTACTTTCGGGAATACTTATGATGACAGCGCTTTATTCTATTAATTTACGGATTATGGGGCAGCCTAATTTATCTATTATAAATGAGAATGTCGTATTTGATTCCATTAATTCACTAATTGAGAACACCGGGATCACTACGTTATTAAACAATTTATTAGCAGTAGTCGGTATTGAACAATTTCCACCTACTTGGGGTATTGTAATCCTTATGGTTGTGGTTACGCTTATGATTAAAGTATTAACTGATTTTTATTTGAAAACAGAGGTAGGTCTTGCACTGCAGGCTATCGGTGACAATAAACAAATGATTCGGAGTCTGTCAGCTAATACAGATTCATTAACCATTATTGGTGTTGGTATCTCTAATGGTATGGTAGCCCTTGCTGGGGCTCTGATCGCTCAACAAGGTGGATTTGCTGATGTTGGTATGGGTATTGGTATGATTGTTATTGGACTTGCTTCTGTTATCATCGGAGAAGCGTTATTTGGTAAAAAAACAGTGGCAAGAGCTACTTTTGCTGTTATCGGTGGAGCAATTATTTATCGGATTATCGTTACGATGGCATTACGCATCGACTTTATGGATACAGGAGATATGAAATTAATGACCGCGCTAATCGTTATTCTTTCTTTAGTAACGCCTAAAATACTACAAGCTAGAAAAGAGAAAAAGCGCCGACTATTAAAACAAAGGCAGCTTTATCCATTGAAAAAGGAGGTCTCGTAAATGCTTAAGCTAGCTAACATATCCGTCACGTTTAACGAACAGACTCCTGACGAAAAAAAGGCATTGCAAGATATTCAATTAGAACTGGATAAAGGTGATTTTGTAACAGTAATCGGAAGTAATGGAGCAGGAAAGTCGACTTTAATGAATGTAATTGCAGGACAAATTATACCTGATGTAGGTGATGTCTTTATAAATCGTCAACAAGTTGCTCATTTGCCAGAGTATAAGCGTTCTACTTTTATTGGCAGGGTTTTTCAGGACCCGATGGCAGGTACAGCTCCTTCCATGACGATAGAAGAGAATCTAGCAATGGCACTTGGTAGGATTCATAAGCGAAAATTAAGACTTGGAGTAACAAAAAACAGGAAATCTACCTTCAAGGAAGTACTAAGTTCCCTGAATTTAGGATTAGAGAATCGATTAACTGCAAAGGTTGGTCTGCTATCTGGTGGTGAAAGACAAGCATTATCGCTGTTAATGACAACTTTTACAGAACCGGAAATATTGTTATTGGACGAACATACTGCGGCGTTAGATCCATCCAGAGCTGCACTGATTACAGAATTAACGGGAGAGGTCGTTCAAAAATTTAATCTTACAACCTTAATGGTGACACATAATATGCAGCAAGCATTGGATTTAGGCAATCGATTAATTATGATGGATAAAGGTCAAATTATTTATGATGTAAGTGGAGAAGAAAAACAAAGATTAACGATTGAAGATTTACTACAGGAGTTCAGACGTATTCGTGGAACACAATTAGATAACGATCGTGCAGTGTTAAGTTAAATTGTTAAATACTCAAATCGGCTTTAATATAAGTCGTCTTTTTTTTGGGGGCTAGGAAATAAAATTTGAGCCTATGGATATATGGGCGTGTTGAGCCGCGTCCAGCCGCATGCGGCCAGTAACGAGGCGACTTCACGAATCGCTCTAATCTAAGTCATCATCTGCTCACAAGCTTCCGTGATTCCTTTATCTACGTTGACTAGAATCCAGTCACTACGTTTCTAACCGGGCGCTTGCGTTTTTGTTCAAAGTTAAGAAAGTATAAAATCAGTGCAATGACTGCGTTAAGCCAAGTAGTTATTTTGAAATGGTTGATG
>NZ_BAAACY010000063.1:0-74525 GCF_039521925.1 Virgibacillus salarius
GCGAAGTAATTAGTCGGAGCATTGCCAATATACATCAACCATTTCAAAATAACTACTTGGCTTAACGCAGGCATTGCACTGATTTTATACTTTCTTAACTTTGAACAAAAGCGCAAGCGCCCAAATAGAAAAGTAGGAGCGAGTCAACGGAAGTAAAAGAATCACAATGAGCCTGTGAGCCGATGATGACTTAGAGTAGGGTGATTTGAGAAGTCGCCTCATTTCTGGGCGTTGGAGCTGGACGCAGCTCAACACGCGCCTATTTATCCACATGGTCTAATTTAATCATTTCCTATAATTTCACAGACTACTAGGAAAGGTTGATATAACCAGCCTTTTATACTGACTACTGGTTTTTTAATGTATAAAGTGAAACCTCAATCAGCGGGGTTTTGTTTATCCTCGCTGATTGTTCGTACCACAAGGGGATGATCTAAAGGTCTTTGAAGCAATCGGACATTTACTGGCAGTTGATCCCACATTATCCATATTGATTTCACTTTATTCCTTGAAATGGGGGCTTACTGCCAGTTATATCAATTATATGGGGAATAAATTGTCTAATTTAAGAGCGTATATATCACACACTGAAAGCAAGCTAATACCCTAGCTTTATGTTATTTTATTATTCCTTCTTCTTTTAACTGTTGGATTCGTTTCTTCCCCCAATCATACATCGATTCTACAATTGGTAATAAGGTATAGCCTAGTTCTGTCATAGAGTATTCCACTTTTGGTGGAGTTTCTGGATAGACTTTACGACTAACGATACCATCCTCTATGAGTTCTTTCAGCTGATTGGATAACGTTTTATGAGATATATTTTCAAACAATCGCTGCAAATCACTAAATCGATGTGGACCTTCCACACCTAAATGCCATAGAATCACTACCTTCCATTTCCCACTTAAAATGGAAAGTGTCAGTTCCTTTTCACAATGATATTCGCCATTTTGTAATTTTAATTGTATTTCTTCACGCAATGAATTACACATCTAACAGCGTCTCCTTCTATTTCAACGACGTATTGATAATAAGATAAGGGGAAACCAATGGAATTTCAACTTTTATGATTAAAATGAAAACCATAAATCTACGTGAAAACATGCTCAGGCTTTGGTAATGTTATACGTAATAGGATAAAGTAAAACTTCAAACAGTGGGAGCTTTGTTTATTCCACCACTGATTGTTAGCACCAAAAGGGGATACCTAAAGGTGTTTGAATCAATCGGACATTTACTGGCAGTCAATCACCACATATCCATATTGGCTTCACTTTATTGCTTGAAATGGGGGAGTTTACTGCCAATAGGGAGAAAAATACTTCACATTAATTATTTCATAACCGAGAAACTATTACATGATGATAAACGTATTTTTATAAGAAGGGAGAATACAAGTCAGATAGTAATAATCTTTACTTTAAGAAGGGGAAATGTATGATGTATGAAGGCAAAATTATTAAGTTCTACCGCGAAAGGACTGGATTAACACAGGAGGAACTGGGAAGAGATATCTGCTCTGCTACCCATATCAGTAAAATTGAGCTTGGACAAACGCATTTCTCAAAAGATATAACGGAATTATTAGCGAAACGACTTAACATATCTATGCATGAGGAAATTCGCACATTTAAAGCCATCCAACAAAAATTAGAGAAATGGCATGAGTCTATTATCATGCAGCAAGAGGAAGAGGCAGATAGCTTAGTAGCAGAGCTAGAAGAAAGTGAATTAATTTATATCTCCGATTACAATAATTTATATAAACTTCTGAAAGCTCGTTTCTTACTTAGCAAAGAAAATGATCCAGGTACATTGAAAATAATCAAAAAATTACAAAATCAGAAACTTTCACCATATGAATCAGGACTGCTTTACCACATTTGGGGCATTTATTATATCCGAAAACAAGAATACCTGAAAGCAATTAATGCATTAAAATCTATTAACAGTCATACATATCAAAACACAGATTATTATTATCATTTAGCAATCTCTTATTACTTTAATAATACAGACCTATTGGCCTATTCCTATGCCGAGAAAGCATTACATTATTTCAAGAGCTCCAATAATTTTCTACGAGTTATAGATACAGAGACATTGCTACTTGTTATCCAAAATAAACATGTACAATCAAATTTCACAGCTCGCTTAAAAAAATACGAGTCGCTTATTAAGAGTTGTGAACTTTGTCATACCGTAACAAGAAAAGCAATTGTCTTACACAATTTGGCTAATGATTATTTTAGAATGGAGGATTATCAGTTAGCTGCCACCTTGTTTAAGGATGCAATGAAAATAAAAAAAGTAAAATCAAAAAAATATTTAAACTCGCTAGAGGGATATATTCAAGCATGTATAAAGGGAAATCTATTAACGAAAGATGAACTGGTGAAATTATCGAAAGAAGGTTTAGCTGTATCTGAGGAACTTAAAGAATTACTCTATAGCTATCTTTTTACTCTTTTACTATACAAATTACAAGAAAAGCAAGAGCAATATTATTCCTATCTTGAAGAACAAGCCTTACCATTTTTCAGAAATTATGGACACGTCTATTCTGTAAACGTCTATGAAAAAGAGCTATTTTTTTATTACGATAAAACAAATCAATTAGATAAAGCAGTCCAATTAGCACATCATATGTTAAGTAATCAGCATTAAAAATCTGCAACAAAAGCGCAAGCGCCCGACTAGAAACGTAGCGACTAGAGCGAGTCAACAGAGAAAAAGGAATCACGGTCAGCCTGCGAGCCGATAATGACTTAGATTAGGACAATTCGTGAAGTCGCCTCGTTTCTGGACGCTGGATCTGGACGCGGCTCAACACGCCTATTTATCAAATGGGCAAATTTTATAATTTCCTAGACTGTAAAAAAGCACTACACTCTCATTTTAGAGATGCAGTGCTTTCTAGTGTATTTATTCTTTTATTCTACTCCAACCGCATCATAAGCCCGATTCACTGCTTCGACTGCTGATGAGTTTTCTCCATATAGATCAGATGCTGCCTGAATTGCCGCTTGACGCATCATACTGAAGTCAGAAGTAGAAGTTAAATATTTCGTTAGTGCTCGGTAGTAGATTTGTTCTGTTTTTTCTCTACCAATTCCTTCTACTGTTACATCGTAATGGTTTCCGCCTTCGGCTACTAAATAAGCTGCCTTATTATTTATACTTGAATTAATATGCACGCCCCCATTGTCTTCTTCTCCAGTATAACGGTCATTATAATGATCTGGATAAGGGCCAGTAATCGCATTTTGTACAGAGGTAGGATCACTCATCGAACGCAGTGCATCCCCTTCAATATCTGGTGTGTAAATTTCCTCACCAATCTGCCAATCATCTCGATCAACCATTGCACCCATTATATCGGATAAAGATTCATTTAATGCACCGGATTCGTTTTCATACACTAAGCCAGCAGTTCTATCTGTAACTGCATGTGTTAGCTCATGGGCAATCACATCAAGTCCACCGGATAGAGGCAAGAAATTACGACCATCACCATCGCCATACATCATTAGCTTTCCATTCCAGGCTGCATTATTCCAAGCTTCTCCGACGTGAACAGAGGAAATAATTTTGGCACCCTCTCCATCAAAAGAGTCACGGTTAAACGTTTCTAAGTAGTAATCATATACCTTTCCAGCATTCACATGAGCATCGACTGCAGCTGGATCATTAAAGTACTTATGACCACTAGTTATTTCTTCACCCGTATACCCTAATAATATGGATAGGAGATGGAAGAGATAGAAGTCCATATTTTGTGCATCAAATGTATGCACACCATCCCCTCGTGTTTCATCAAAAAGAAGGTATTGGTCGTCATCTCCTAAAGCAATCTCAAACTTCTTCTTATCACCAAACACGCCTTTACCAAATCCAGTTACATGATCAATTGCATTTGCTTTATTTATAATCTCACCATTCGTTGCATCTATAAAGTAGTGCCAGTATCCAGGAGCTGGTTTCGACGTTGAAGCCTTTACGAGATACGAAAGATAAAATTTCCCATCATGTTCATAAATGAACTGTTCATTTGTCACCTCTCCATCATAATGTTCTACTTTGCCAATCTCCTGCTCAATGTCCTGCTTGGTAATTTCGACTGCATCCTCACCTGAAATCGAAGCCTTTGAAGGAATGTCCTTCTCTGCTAAATCAGGTACTACTTGACCAAAGTAAGCTTTTACATTGTCATTTTCATCTAAGGTAATGGTATGGTCAGATCCATATATTGGAACTCCGTTATGCTGTTCAATAAGCTTAATGTGATGTGTACCATTTTCATTATCTTTCTCTTCCTCGACCACTTTAAAGTGATCTTTCATATTCCCTTCTAATTTCAATTGCTTGCTACGATACTTAAGGTAGGCAAAAGCAACTTCCTTTTCAGATAGTTTTTTTGCTTTAGCTAAAGTATTCGGCGCTTTCCAGTTTTCAATGATATAAGAAGGCGTATTATATTGTTCATTATATTCTATCTTACTTTTTACATTTTCTTGTGCGAAGACATTAGTTCCCGCTGTCGTAAATCCTCCAAAAGCAACTGTCAGAGCCAACGTTGAAGAAATCAGTTTTCTTTTCAAGACGAATCCTCTCCTCTTTTAATAGATTAATAGAATGAAAAGATAATTACTTTTCTTCACCATCTGTTTGTGTAGCATTAAATGTCCATTCAAGGTTTAATTGATCACCTTGGAAGATGTTTTGGTCCTGTCCATTATCAACAAACTCAAATTCTACCCAAAGCTCATTCGTGTCTCCCACATCTAGACCACCATGCTGTTCCCATAATGGATCCCATATATCCTTTTTCACTACATCTGGATCCATGTTTTTCAACTCATACAAGGTAGTTTCAAAAATTGGCTCGCTTTCTTTATCCCAATTCCACATAAAGTTAACTTTAATATGCTGACCGAAATCGTCGCCTCCATTATCTCCAGAAGCGTCTACCACTTCATAATTAGTTAATAGATTCACAGTTTTGATATCGAGTGATCCTTCATTACCAAGTACAAATTCCTTTACCATCGTGTCTCCTGGCTTTAAATTAGTAATATCAATAATCGTAGTTGGATCAACAGATAAATCCAGTGTACCTGCTGCAAACGTATTATCTGTTACCTCTGTGTCACTAAAATATGCGTAAGTACCTCCAGCAATTAATGATAGCCCCAATGATGCAGTCACCACGCTCATGCCTAACTTTTTCTTCAGACTCATTAAACTTCCTCCCCTTTTATTATTTATTAATCCCCCATGCTTGCAAAACACAAGAGTATTAACCGAATATTGAGAAACATTTACGTAGATTGCTCCTTCTTTGGATCTTCTATTCCTCTAATTGCTTGGAACATGGAAAAGAGTCCGTAGAGTAGCAGGATTACACCTGGTACAATTAATAATACCGCTGTACCTACTTTCGATTTTGCAAAGTTTAAAAGATATCCTACATAAGGAACAGTAAACCCTGTATACTCTCCGATGATATTTTGTGTTAATACAGGCTCCACATCTACACCGTCATTATTGTCACCCTTTGTCGTATATACCTGCTGTTCTTCTGCTTGTTTGACCTCGACAATACGGTGAGTAATCATTTTTTCTTCCTTTGTTCTAAACGTGATAACATCACCTTTTTTGTACATTGATTGCTCTGTTCCTGGTTTGATTGCGATAATTGATCCTGTTTGAAAGGTTGGCTCCATCGACCCAGATAATACGGATTTTATTTGATAACCAAAAATGGTCGATTCTTCTCCTTTCACTTTTGAAGTGATAACCGCAAATGCAAAGATAATGATCATAGCAATTAGCAAACATGACATGAATTTACGTAACAGATGTATCAACTTCTTCACAGTATTTCACCACCTTGATTTACTAATTATTTGGATATTGACACGAGATCTTTGGAGAGATGCAGCCTTTTCTTCGTTTTTTGTTGATTTATTACTTTTTTAGCTAATTCAATGAGTCGATCAGCTTCCTAGAGTCTACCACCTGATTCACATTGGTTTGAGACTTCTGTATAGCTTGTACTCCTTGCTCGATGTAGGTATATCCCAGTTAATTGGCAAGACTATCGTAAATATTCTTGTACCGTTTGTAGTACTTCTGCCATTCGTTGTTTATTTTGTTCTATTTCTCATTTGATTCTATCTTGCTTATGCCCCACTGATTGGTAGTACCACAAGGGGATCACCTAAAGGCCCTTGAACCAACTGGCAATTGATCCCTCACTATCCATATTGGTTTCTCTTTATTACTGGAAGTGGGAGGCTTACTGCCAGTATATCTGGGATAAACAAGTTACTACTTGTAAAGCAGGGATACCTTTAACATATTTCCAGCCTATTGTGATACTTCCGTACACTAACCCGACTTTTCTATAACTGAAACACCTTGTTGCTCTTCTTATTACTTAGAGTACACCTGCAAATCTAGCATGTAAATCGGGGGATTACTATGAAATAGACTGTCGGTTTTACCGATAAAAGAGGGAAAAATGTAGTGGAACATTAGCAAAAAACTGTCTATTTTAATTATTCTAATAATAACACCGATAAAAAAGACCTATATTTTTCCCCCATTCAGGAAATTACTCCTTCTATTCATCTATATCTTTTGAATTATAAATAATCATTGAGCATTTGCAGCAAGAATAAAGGAGCTGTCCAGATTTACAACGTTAAGGAAATTATAATATAAGGTACCACCAACATTTCGCAGAAAATATACGTTAAGAAACGGGAATTTATTTCATCCATCAATTTGCATAAATATCACATTATTTGTTAAATGTTGTTTTTGTGCTAATTTTATAAAAGAACAATCACTAACTAAACTAAAGGAGAGGTTTTATTTGAAAAATACATTTAGTATTATGTCATGGGCTCTAGTTTTGAGTTTTACCTTTTTATTACCCACCTCTGGAAGTGCAGAAGTTAGTTCTACAAAGAGCATAGAAAAGTTTAGTGAAATTAAAAATGCTGAAAAAATAACGGAAAGAGCATCTATAGGGGAAACTGATTTAGATGTTGAAGGGATTGGTGTAAACAAATACACCAAAGAGGTTACAACATCAAAAGGTAATATTATTGAATATGATGTTACCGAAATATAAGACTGCGCAATTAATAGAAAAAAGAACTATGTCTAATGGTGACAACTCTGAAACTTATGCAGTTAATTTAATCGCCAGTTACGATGGCTCTCGTGGAGATAGTAAATGGGATGACTCATATGGCGTTCGTGCATCCTCAACAATATATATTGAGAAATCTACCTATTCCGGTACCGACTATTGGAGATTGATTCGGTCTGAAGGTGGTTGGGATAGACAAGATTCAAGTCTTACCTTAACAAATCCTTATACAATCCAAGGTACCGTAGAGCAGAGTAGGGATGAGCTATACGAAAATCAAACAATAAATCGTGACATTAGTTATGCAGGTAGTTATGGTTTTGATGCTCCTTCGTATTGGGAACCTGTTAACTCGAAAGGTGTTCCAGCATGGGCTCCTCACGTCAGAGAAACCAGTCATGTAGATATATATAGAACTGACCCAAGCAATTCCTGGCATTTTTATCTCTAAATAATGAATATAAATAAAACATAAAATGACTAATATGGAATTGGTAGGGGTTATTTATGAAAAAGTTCTGTTTCATAATTATTTTAATCAGCTTTTTATTTACTGCCTGTAATGAGTCAGAAGAGAACAAGGCTAGTTTTTTATCTGACGAAGAAGGGAAATATGCTTTATATGTGGTTTCTGATGACGCAATTACATTTGAGGAGCTACAAGAAAATGATATAAATAACGTAAAGACTTTTACTCAAGAAAAAACAATGGAAGATGCAAGATTGGAAGAAATAGAGGAAGCTCCTACGTTTATAGTATTTGATACAAAAGACAAGGTTTATAAAACTAACAATAGAGATGATTTATTTAAATTTCTGCAAGAACATTAAATCATTTAAGGTATTCGGATTATAGTATTGACAACCCTATTAAATAAATTAATGTTCATAGCATCGTAAATCGGATAATTGTGTGTAAAATCATAAATTATGTAATATCATTTATTTTTTCTGTATCCATGAAACTGATTAACTTTTAATGTAGTTTTCGTTATGAAACCTTTTACTATCGAATCATAATTGTATTAAAATATCTGCAAATTTAAAGAATCACGTCCAAGTTTTCACTTGGGCGTTTTTACGCTGGACATGACCAGTACTAATGAGAATAAGGTATGATCATTTCTTCAGCTTGGTTAAATTCATTCCAATTCGACTTTTATAAAGGAATACTTGATGGTTGACTCTCCCCTAAGAGGATAGCTTATAGTTCCTTTTATAAGAAATAAGGAGGGAAGAATATGTATGAACTAACTGTAAACAATGTTAGCAAATCATTTGCCAAAAAGGTAGCCTTAAATAATGTATCTCTTAAAGTGAGAAAAGGTTCTATCTTCGGACTGATTGGTCCAAATGGTGCAGGGAAATCTACTTTGACCAGTATATTAGCTACTTTGACCTTGCCAAATGAGGGTACTGTCGAAATTTCGAATTTAGATGTTGTTTCCAAGGTGAATAAGGTTCGAAAAAAAGTTGGCGTCACTTTCCAACAAACAACTGTATTTTCGACAGGAACAGCTTGGGAAAACTTATGGATTGCCGGAAAAATGTATGGCATGAGTACTACAAAAATAATGGAACGTGGAGAACACCTGTTAAAGCAATTTGATTTGTTTCAGGCATCCAACGATTTGGTTGATACTTACTCAGGTGGTATGAAAAGAAAATTGGATATAGCGATAAGTCTACTTCATACCCCTGATATCCTTTTACTAGATGAACCCACAGCCGGATTAGATCCAGAGTCGAGAACTACTCTGTGGCAAATAGTTACAAAAATTTCTCAAGATGAAGGAACGACAATTTTTGTAACGACACACTATTTAGAGGAACTTAATCACCTAGCAACTGAAATTGCATTAATCAACAATGGAAAGATACTTGATATTGGGACGCCAAAAGAGCTGATCAATAAACTTGCTGCTGATCAAATAGAAATCCACTATCGCAAATTGGATTTGGCCAACATTCATAAAATAGAAGCATATATTTCTAACCTAAAAGAGATAGTTCGTCATGAAATAAAACCAACATTATTAACAATTATGACGAGTCATGGACAACAAATTTTATCTGAATTACTGAAATACTTAATTCAAAGTAATGTCGAAATTAAATTTAGTGAATTGAAGCAGGCAACGTTAAATGACGTTTATTTAGCAAACTTTAATGAGAAGGAGGCAGAACTATGAATAACATGGCATTCGCTTTATTATTAGCAAAAAAGAGGCTAACACCGCTAATTAAAAATCCAATAGCAATTATCATTTCAATGTTCCAGCCATTGATTTTCCTAGTGCTGTTTGGCACGATATTTTCAAGCATATCTTCCGTAAGTGGGTTTGAAGAATCCAATTATGTATCGTATATTTTACCAGGAATTTTGATCATGAATGCTCTATTTGGCGGAATATATCTAGGAATGAGTACATTAGATGATATGAGAGAAGGAATATTTAACCGATATTTAATCGCCCCAAAGAATAACTTGATTTTCATCATTGGTGATTTAGTCTACATTTTCACGTTTCAATTGATCCAATCCACTTTGCTAATAATTATTAGCTATTTTATGGGATTTAGACTCCCAATGGGAATAGTTCCACCAATTCTTTTTCTTGTTACACCAGCATTATTCTCATGTTTAATTGGAGCTATTTCAATTGGAATTGCCGCTTTGACAAAAAAGCACACAACAATGATTACAGTCATGCAGTTTTTCTCTTTTCCATTGATTTTCTTGTCTTCTGCCTTTATGCCGACCAATTTATTGCCAAAGTGGATAAGTATTCTATCAAAAATAAATCCAGTTGACTGGGTAGTTAGAGCATCACAATCCACTTTCAACCATTCGCCCGCAATCAGCTACTATTTATTAATTATTTTATGTGTCGTTATAGCTACTTCCTTTTGTAAATTCACATATGATGTTCAAAGAAAAAAGTGAAATAAATGTGTTGACTCTTACCTTAGAGGATACTTTAGTATAAAGAGCATTGAAAGGAGAAGAAAAAATGTTTACCGTTCATGAAGTTGCAAAACTAGCTCATACAACAGTAAAGACTTTACACCATTATCACAAAATAGGTCTTTTGATTCCGGAGCAAACGACAGAAGCCGGCTATCGCCTATATGGAAAAAAAGATTTAGAACGATTACAGCAAATACTTTTTTACAAAGAATTGCATTTTCCTCTCAAGGAAATTAAACAATTATTAGATGGCGAAATCAACAGGAAAAATACGTTGATTCAGCAAAAATATTTACTAGAACAAAAAATTGATCGTTTTAAAGGTCTAATCAAAACAATCAATTCCTCTCTTAAAAATGCTAAAGAAGGAGTCGATATAGATATGGAAACTATGTTTAAAGGTTTTGAAACTGAAGAAGAATGGCAAGAAGTCTTAAAAGACCAAAATGAACACTTGAAAAAAGAATATGACTTTGACTTGTCGAATAAAACAATTGATGTGGAATCAATGAATGACTCTGCCATGGAAGCACAGTCATTTAATGAAGATATGATTCAGTTCTTACAAGATGGTTTCTCTCCGAATAATTCAAAAGTTTTGGATCGTGTAAAGAAACATTTAGCATTTTTAGAAAAAAAAGATCATCCATCAACACCGCAAGACTTTCTAAATCAAACAGAGCATTTCATCGTTGACGACTTTCATAGAGATATGCTTGAGAAATGGCAAGTGGGTTACACTTATTTTCTAAACAAAGTAGCAGCTAGTTATTTGTCAAGTATTAAATAGAACCAATACCAAATAACACAAATGGATGGTATTCATTTGTAAATTTTGATTCCCTTACATCTGATTCGACCAAAGATATGATATTTACGAAATCCAAGGGCTGTTTCGACAGCTCTTTTTGAATTTCTTTCTATAATATAGGTAAAAATGAAGTATTCTAAAAGGAGAAAATATAATTAACCTACCAAACTTAAAAATTCTTGATATGAAAGAGAGTAAATATGATTATAGATTCCTAGTAATTCGTTCCGTTACTAATAGACTAATAAATTGGATTCAAGAAACCAGTTTTGAAAAGACATTCACCAATGTTGCAGACGATATAGGCGTTGACGAAAAAGCTGTACGAAACAACTTTGTAGTTGAGCTTGAAGCTCAAACAGATATTAGAACTCCTAAATGGCTTGGTATTGATGAAGTGCATTTACTCAAAAACTATCGTTGTGTTATCACAGACGTTGAAAACAAATATCAACTCGCCTGTATCTGTATCTAAATTCCCTGTTGGTTCATCGGCTAGTAACCAACTTGGTTCATGTACTAATGCACGGGCAATTACTACACGCTGCTGCTGACCTCCTGATAGCTGTGAAGGTAAAGCATGGAGCTTATCAGCTAAACCCACTTGTGATAATAAAGACTCTGCTCTTTCTTTTTTGTTGCAGGAAACTTTTCGTGAAAACAATGGAGACATTACATTTTCTAGGGCTGTTAATGCAGGTAATAGGTGAAATTGTTGAAAGATAAAACCAATATGCTCAAACCGAAAATCGGCTAACCTGTTTTGACTATATTTATGAATAGATTCGTTTCTATAGATTATCTCTCCTTCTGAAGGCACATCCAGTGCTCCAATCAAGCTAAGTAATGTCGATTTCCCAGAGCCTGACGGTCCAACAATGGCAACAAGCTCTCCTTCAACAAAACAGGTATTAATTTTCTCCAGAGCAAATGTTTCCACACCATCTCCTTTAAAAACCTTACTTACATTTACACATCCTAACTTCTGCACTTCATTCCCTCTATTTTTTATAATTTTCAATATATTTAAACTATAGCACAATTGCCTTAGGAATATATACATAGGGCGAAAATTTATATATAAAACGATTCATCATTACAAGTTATTAATTGATATTACAATTAATAACTTGTGTAATGAATTATCCGGTTTTACAATACTAGGATTCTTTACTTAATAGTTTCCCCTATTTCATTTGTTAATGACGAAATATTAATACAATTATCAAAGTTAAAACTTAACTTAGGTCTATTGAATCAAAATTTAGATATTTCTGTTAATTAACTTGAAAATATTTGTTATAACAAATATGATAGATATACACCAAAACATGCATGTTGGATTTTACAAAACTATGAAAGCGCTTCTCATTATGTATTTTAAAAAGAGAGGGAGATTATCGTAGTGAATCTATTAAAACAAGCAAACAAGTTTTTCATTTTTTTCATCTTTGGTTTACTCGTCTTTACAAGCATGCCCACACAGAATAGTTTCATTCAAGCAGCAGAGACAAACGATTACAAAATTATTGGCTACTATCCATCATGGGCAGCATATGGTAGAGACTATCAAGTATGGGATATGGATGCTTCGAAGGTAAGTCATATCAACTATGCATTTGCAGATATTTGCTGGGATGGTCGACACGGAAACCCTGATCCTGCTGGACCAAATCCACAAACATGGGCATGTCAGGATGAGAATGGCAATATGGACGCCCCTAATGGAACTATTGTAATGGGAGATCCTTGGATTGATGCCCAAAAAACAAATCCAGGTGATAATTGGGATGACCCATTAAAAGGAAATTTCAAGCAACTTATTAAACTAAAAGAACAAAATCCCCATTTAAAAACTCTAATTTCTATTGGAGGATGGACTTGGTCGAACCGTTTTTCAGATGTAGCTGCTGACCCTGTAACAAGAGAGCAATTTGCCAATTCAGCAGTTGACTTTATTCGAAATTATGGTTTTGATGGCGTTGATATTGACTGGGAATATCCTGTTAGTGGTGGGCTACCTGGAAATAGTACACGTCCAGAAGATAAACAAAACTATGTATTACTTCTCCAAGAGGTTCGTGAGAAATTAGATGCTGCTGAAGCAGAAGATGGAACAGAGTATTTACTTACTATTGCTTCGGGTGCAAGTAATGAATATGTTGAAAACAATGAACTAGGTCAAATTGCAGACATTGTGGACTGGATTAATATTATGACGTATGACTTTAACGGTGGATGGCAAACACAAAGCGGTCATAATGCACCTCTTTATTTTGATCCAGCCGCAGAAGCTGCAGGTCTTCCTAAAGCAGATACCTTTAACGTACAAAGCGCTGTGACACGACATATAAATGATGGAGTTCCAGCTAATAAGTTAGTTTTAGGAACACCGTTTTATGGTAGAGGTTGGAGCGATTGTGATGCAGCTAATAATGGAGAATATCAGAATTGTTCACCGGCAACAGAAGGAACTTGGGAAAATGGCACTTTTGACTTTAGCGATTTAGAAGATAACTATATAAATAAGAATGGTTACCAACGATATTGGAATGACAAAGCAAAGGTACCTTATTTATATAATGCTTCAAACGGAAATTTTATAACGTATGATGATGAAGAATCCTTTGGATATAAAACAGATTTCATTAAGTCTGAAGGACTTGCAGGCGCTATGTTTTGGGACTATAGTGGAGATGTAAATCAAACGCTAGTGACTACATTGGCAAACAACTTAAATTTCACAGGTGATGGAGGAGATCCAAATCCACCTGCATTAGCTCCGCAGAATGTTAATGCTAGTAATGTAACAGCGTCTAGCATCGATCTATCATGGGAGGCTCCTACAGAATCTTCTTCTATTGTGGAATATGTCATTCAATTTAATAATCAAGAAATATCAACAGCATCATTATCTACAAAATTAGAAAACCTACAGTCAGGTACTTCTTATTCGATTACCGTTTCTTCAAAGGATGCGGATGGAAAGCTTTATTCAGCCGCCCCATTGACTGTCTCTACAAGTGATCAAGGAGGAACATGTGATTATCCTGCTTGGAATGGAGGAGACACGTACGTTGGCGGAGATCGTGTACAACATAATGGCAATATATATGAAGCCAAATGGTGGACAAAAGGCGATGAACCAGGAACAACTGGTGACTGGGGACCATGGAAGGTAGTTGAGAACTGTAAGTAACCCTCAGTAATCCCAATCCATCCCACGGAGCAATTCTCCGTGGGATATTTTTTATTCCGCATATAACTGGCAGTAAGACCCCCACTTCAAACAATAAAGAGAAACCAATATGGGGAAGTGAGGATAAACAAAATCTCCACTGATTGAAGTTACACATCACAGACCTTTACAAGAGAAGACCTGCTTGATGCAATTTGGCCAATGGTGCCACCAACAGATAGGACAGTCGATGATCAATCAATCGTATTAGAAAAAAGTTAAATCCCCTATCTAGATGGGTGTGTATCGAAACTGCTTAAACTGCAAAGACCAATACATCAGAGTCCTCTACTAAACGGTGCAGAAGTATCCTCCAATGTGAACATGCTTTTTTACAAATATCATTTGTGATGCCTTTAAGTTACTTGAGGATCATCAGGCAGTATTCGGGTTTGAGCTTGATTTGTCGAGTCGCCTTTACCTTCATTTCATGAATGGCTATTTTAAATGGCTTTTAAATGCGGAAGAAATCTCCTTTTGGAAAAATACACTACGTGTTATTCCCTTCTTTACTAAAGACAAAAATTTCTATTGTCTATACTTTGCACCGAATCATTATAAAATCGGGCATTTTAACAATAAAATCGCTTCCCCTATATAGCTTATGAAAGATATTTCTAATTAACATTTATGCATAGAGATCCGATATAGTAAGTGACATCGAGGGAGGATTTTAAATGGTAAAAACAATGAAGATATCAGAATTACTTATAGGTTATAAGAATAAGGAATTCTCACCTACTGAAATAACAAAGCTATTTTTAGAGAGAATCGAACATGTGAATAAGAAATTAAATGCCTTTATTACTGTTTCTGATGAACATGCTTTAAAACAGGCTAAACTTGCGGAAGAAAACTGGATGAAGGGTTATCAATCATCTGTTTTGCAGGGGGTTCCAATTTCTTATAAAGATTTAATTAATACACAAGGAATTAGAACAACAAACGGTTCACATATAGATAAAGCATACTTTCCCCAAGAGGATGCTTATGTTGTACAGAAATTAGAAACCGTAGGAGCTATTAATTTGGGTAAAAATAACTTACACGAATATGCTTTTGGTATCACTTCTTCCAATCCATTCTACGGCAGTGTAAAGAACCCTTGGAAAACAGATCATATCCCTGGCGGTTCAAGTGGTGGATCAGGAGTAGCTGTAGCTGCTAACTTAGGTCTTGCTTCGATTGGAACAGATACTGGTGGGTCCATTCGTATCCCTGCATCTGCATGTGGTGTAGTCGGCTTAAAACCTACCGTTAATAACATAAGTACAAAAGGAATCAAGGGTATTTCTTGGTCATTGGATCACGTTGGTCCATTAACACAAGATGTAACTGACTTAGCCATTATCATGGAAGGATTAACCGACCGTCGATATAGCGAACATTGTAAAAGTGATATTCGTGGTATGCGCATTGGTGTACCTACTAATTTCTTCACTGACCACGTGGAACCCGAAATTACAAAAGCCTATCAAAACAGTTTACTTGAGCTAGAAAAGCTTGGTGCTATTTTAATTGATATTGAACTTCCATTTGCTGAGGCTGCAAGCAACAGCGTTTTTACCATTGCTTTAGCAGAAGGTGCATCGATTCACGAGACTACGCTACACACACAACAGGATGACTACGGAAATGATGTAAAAGCTCACCTACTAAATGGCACAGCAATTGGAGCTACTGACTATATCAAGGCTTTAAATATACAAAAAGAAGCTATTAATCAGCTTGATCATGTATTAATGGATATTGATTTGATAGCTACGCCAACATTACCTGTAAGCCCTAAACCAATCGGAATTGAACATGTTGAAACAGATGGATTGGAGGAAGATATTTTCACATGTATGACTCGATTTACACGATTATTTAGTTTGACAGGACATCCAGCCTTATCCATTCCTGTGGGTACAACAACTGATAATCTACCAATCGGTCTGCAATTGGTTAGTAAATATCATCAAGAACCATTATTAATCCGTGCAGGCTTCGCTTTTGAAGAAGCTTGTCTTTCTGATTTTTATAAGCAGCGATCCTTTATCGCAGAAAACATATAGAATGGAGTGAAATCATGCAAACATCAATTCAAATTGATTCAGAAATCCTTAAAAAGGTAGTAGAGCTTGGACCATTAATCAAAGAGCTTTTGCAAAACGAAAACATCCTAATCGGCATCGTCGATTTAGAAAAGTATTTATACTACGCTCCAGGCACAACCTTGGATGCCAAAGTAGCTATTGGTGATCCTTTTTTTGAACATGACTTGTTTGGTCAAGTAATTAAAAATCGTAAACGAACCGTTATCAAAACACCACCCGAATATGGGGCACCATTTAAAGGCGTAGGTATCCCCATTTTTGATAACAATGAAATCGTTGGCTGTATTGGTATTGGCATTAGCTTAGATCAAGAATATGAATTTCTTGAGATTATTCAATCATTGGAAGAGCTAGCAGATAATGTACAAGGAAAAGCCCATACGATGCTTTCACAAACAGAAGAATTATCCGCAACCGTCCAACAAATAGCCGCCCACTCGGAAAATGTGGAAAAAAATTCGGGTGAAATTCATGATGTTACTGGATTTATTAATAAAATCTCCGAGCAATCAAATTTACTCGGGCTTAACGCTGCGATTGAAGCAGCAAGAGCTGGAGAACATGGCAAAACCTTTTCTGTCGTTGCTAAAGAAATACGGAAAATGGCTCAGGATTCCTCGGAAGCTACCGATAAAATCAGCAATGTATTAGCAGAGATCATGTCAAATATTGAACAGACTACTGAGCAATTATCTGATATAGCTCAAGCAGTTCAAAGTCAGGAAGGAGAAGCGGAAACCTTCTCACAAATGACGGAGGAATTAAACGAAATGACGAATAAGCTGAAGAAGCATATTGAAGTATTAACAAATAACTGACAATGAAAAAAAGCGTCCCTACAGAATAGTATGTAAGGACGCTTTTTTCTTATTTTCTTTACAGCAAAGATTATTTTCCTACTAACACAAAGACATTCTCTTCTGGTGCTTGCATAACCGTAACATGACCACGTAACGTGAAACTTCAATCAGTGGGGGTTTTGTTTCCCCACTGATTGTTCGTACCACAAGGGTATGACCTAAAGGCTTTTGAACAATCGGACACTTAACTGACAGTCGATCGCTCACTTATCCATATTGGTTTCACTTTTTTGCTTGAAATGGGGCCTTACTGCCAGTTATGTATGGGATAAAACCTTTTTACTTCAGCTTCTTAATTTGCTTATCTATGTTTTCGGTTTTACTCTTCTTCTCATCTTTATCTAAAGCGTCATTAGCTTTAATCAGCTCTTTTTCTTTTTGTAGACTTTTTATTTGCAGGTCTTTATTTTTTAATGCCTTGGCAATTTTAAGTGCCTCTTTCGGTTTATTTATTTGAATATAACTATGAGCGGCTAAAGATTTTGCCCGGTTATTATCAGCGATTTCCTTATAAATTTCCAATACCTGCTTATAGTCTTTATTTAACCACGCTTGCTCTATCTTAACTTGTGGTTGATCCGATTTAATAGAAAGAATTTTTTGATTTGCTTCCTCATTATTAAGAGCTAATAATTTCACCACTACTTCCGCCTCATAAGACTTGTTCAAATCTAAAGCCTTGGACAAGCTTTCTAATGTATTCAATTGGATATATTGTCCTGCCAGTACCTTATTAGCATTCTCATCAAGTGATTGGACATTTTCCAATGCAGCTATGGCTTCTTCCGTCTCACCAGAAATAACGAACTGATATCCTTTGATTATTGCTTCTTTCTGTTCTAGTTCTTTTTGTAATGTTTTATTCTCATCCTGTTGCTCATCAAGTTCACTAGTCGTAGCGGAAGCAGCCTTCGTGCTTGGTACTACCTTGCCAACATAGACAAATAGCATTCCTAATAAAATACCAACAGTTACACCGATAATTAACGATTTTCTTTCTACCTTCAGTTTAGAACGATTTAAGGATGGTAATTTTTTTGAAGCTATTTTTTCTTTATCTTCAAATTTATTCGTAATAGGTTGTTGATTCACCTGAGAAGGTTCCAGTGCCTTTCTTAATTGCTCTATTGAGGCCGCTGCTTGAATACGCTGGACTATATCTTGATCAATTGCATGTGTGACCGTATTACCAGTAGTGAATAAATACAAAAATACATTTTTTAAATCTTGAAGTAATTGGAATGATGTATATTCCTCAGGTGGTAATACAGAACGTATACCTCGATGGGCAAATTTTATGTTTCCCTCATTATTAGCATAAATATTATCTGGATGAACTAAGGTCGTGTATTGTGTTCCAAATAAATTGTCCACCGTTAATATACTACGTGCTAATTTACATTTAAATTCCCTATTTGATGATACATAACTAGTTAAGGACTTGAATCCATGATCAATTTGATAATGGATTTGAACCATCGATTCTTTAATATTATATTGTCTGCAGGTTAAAAATAATTCACTGTCTCTTTTTAACTCTTCTAATTGTTCATCTGCTAAAATATTCGTCTTTTCCTTCGCTATTTCGAAGGTTACAGTATCCATAGTCTTCCTTAAGCTTCCATCTTTTATTTCAAATCGGTCAGTCACCATATCACCCCTTATTTCTTATTAGCCAAACTTTTTCGTCCGCTCTCTCCAAGATAATTTTACTTTTTTTAGTGCAGCTATTACATGTTCAATGGAATTAAATCGTTTCTCAGCATCCGTCTCTGTCAACTTCAAAATAACCTTTACAAAGGATTTTGGAGCGCGCTCATTTAATATACTTTTATTCGTTGTGGTATATATATTTTCTCCATCAGAAATGAGATAAAATAATGTAGCACCTAAAGAAAATAAATCAGAGCGTTTATCAATAACACCTTTCTCAAATTGTTCCGGTGCAGCAAATCCTATTGTACCCAAAGCAGATGACCGTTGTGATTCATTTTCAAAAACGGAAGTTCCAAAGTCTATTAAATGAATGGTATTATCCTTCGTTAATAAAATATTAGAAGGCTTTATATCTCGTATAACAATAGACGGATGCTTCCTGTGGAAAACCTGGATGATATCAGCTATCTTCCTGCCAATTTCGAGTACTTCATCCCATTGAAATCTTCTATTCCTTTGTTCTATGAAATCAGCTAAATTCGTACCATTGAATTTTTCCATGATAATTGCTTTATAATGATCCTGAATCGTTACAATATCAAATAATGTCGGAACATTCGTATGATCGATAGCTGCTAATATTTTCGCTTCATTGGTAATTTGATTCGTAAACAATGTCGTAGGTTGTTTAACTACTTTTAATACTGCTATTTGTTTTTTCGGACCTACAACTTCATAAAGCTGCGATGTTCCGCCTTCACGAAAAAAGCTTTTTACTCTGTATTTGCCATTAATACGATGATTCTTGATAACCTTCATGACTCATCTATCTTCCTTTACGTCCCAAAATAAGAACAGATACATCATCATGGTAGTTCGCATCTCTTGCCAGATTACAAAAATGCTCCGCTATTTTTTGTAAGGAATGTTCTCTTTCTAAACCCTCTTGAAATTGCTTATGGAGATCCTCCTTTGTAAACAAAGAGTATAGACCATCCGTACATAAGATAAAATGTTCTTCTTCCGAACATGCGTTCATAGAGACAAATGGATCTATTTCTCCTTTAACTCCCATACACTGTGTTAATAAGTGAGACTTATCATCCTTCTCTGCTTCTCTTTCCGACAAGGCCCCATTCTCCACCTGCATTCTTGCCCAAGTATGATCTTTAGTAAGCTGTACAAAACGCTTGGACTGCTCCAAATCAATAGTGTCGTCACTTTCCTCTAAACGAATAGCTATTGTTTTTCGCACTCGATAAATTCTCGTATCACCTACATGACAAATAAGATATTGATCACCCACAATAATTAGCACACTTAATGTCGTTCCTAAATGATGATCTTCTCGTTTACCTATATCGATTAGCTTTTGATTAATTACATGAAAGATACCAGCTATTGTGTCTTGGCAATCTTCTAAAAAACGTTCTGAATTATCATGTTTAATCAGCTTAGTTCTCCACCATTTTAAGATATAATTGGCGGCATAGAAGCTTGCTATATCTCCAAACGTATGCCCCCCCATCCCGTCAGCAGCAATTAAAATATGCGCTTCTTCATTCTGGTTAAGATAGCTCGAAGTATATTCAATATAATCTTCATTTATTTTTTTATCTGGACCTTTCATCGTAAATAATCCAAAATCAATACCCTTCGTTGCATTCATTATTTAGACACCCTATACGAATAAATTATCTTACCAATTTGGATTTCATCTTCATTTTTTAATTCATGTATTTTATATGGAATAATCTTTTCTTCATTAATATACGTACCATTTTTTGATCCTAAATCTTTAATACCATACGTGTCTGAAAGTTTAACAAGCTCAATATGTAAACGAGAGACACCTACACTTTTTTCCACATAATCTGTACCTTTTTCAGCTCTACCAATAATATAGTTATCCTTTTCTAATTCAATACTTTCATCAGCTTCTTCTCTTTTAACAAGAAGATAATTCTTTACTTTCGGTAACTTTTTACCATGTAGCTCCTCTTCATCCAATAGCATGGTTTGATCTCGTTGATTAGAGGATATGGATGACGTATCCGTAGTTAACGCTTCACTATTTGTATGTAGCGTAGAAGCAGTTTCACTCTGTTGCGCAAAGACTTGATTAACTACTTCCTGATTGTACGAAATAGCGCTATCTTGTTGTGCTGGTAAATCATTCGTATGTTCTGACGTAGCTTCACTCGTCTTCTTCGCTATAGTCGACTTATTCTTACGCTGTTTATTTTTGACTCTTACTTCCTTCTCTATAATGGTAGGCTCTACACCTGGACGCCAAACTTTCCAATATACGTACACACCCGCAATTACTCCTACACTTAAAACGGATGAAACTCCGAACATAATTGAATTTGGACTGCTTTCATAAAGCTTCCATATAACTGCCAAGGCTAAGATCCCTATTAAAATGGAATATGTTTTCATCTTACTAGTAAGCGGTGGTAATTTTTTCACTTTTTTCATGATCGTTGTCTGCTGATCTTGCTCGGCATTCGCATCTTCATTCTCATTATTTATTGATTGCTGCTGCTGTGTCCCTTGTAATTGACTTAATAATTGCTTAAGTCCTTGCAAGCTAAAGCCAGGGTCTTTAATGTAGCTGAGAATCATCTTAAATTGAACACCTTTTAACCCCTGTACTTCACTAGCCATATTCAAGATTAATTTTTTCAATTCCTCATACATCGATGGCTTATTCGCTATTTCATTCACTGGTAGATATGTTAAGTACACTTGATGATATCCATTGCCAATATAAATAAAATCTTCATGCAAAACATACTGCTGATCATTCAGCATATAATTGCTTGAATCTTGTAAAGCCTGAATAATATTTATAAACAAGGCATAGTACTCTTGCATTGTTAATGGCTTTTCTTTCACAATTGGCCGTAACTTTCTCAAGCCTTCAATTCGATAGTATACCGTACTACGACCATTGATGTCTTCAAAGCTCATCGGAATCAATCTTGGAATATGATTAGCTTGAATCATTTTTAATTGCAGGCTATCAAAATCTCGTTGTTCAAACCCTGTTTCTTTCGTTTTTCGTAGTTTCATATACATTCCATTTGCTTGTTCATAAGTTATATGAAACTGATAAAGTTCACTCATATGAAATTCTCCCCCTTAAGCCAAATACATATAATAAAATGAAGTTACAACACCTGGTATTACAGCATAAATAAATGGAAAACGATTAGAAATGTTATTCTTAAAGTCGTCCAGTGGTGTTAACGATTTATCTCGAATCGATTCAAAAATATGATAGAAAGCTAACGTCATATTAACTAAAAATGTTTTGGTAAATAATAAGATAATAATTGCAATGAATCCAGCAAAAATGATGGAATACATAATGGAATATAGCGTAAATAAAACTCCAGAAATCGCTCCAATTGCTGCAAATAATTTCACATCACCAGCACCTATAGCTTTAAAAATATACAAGACTAGCATAATACCTCCACCAGCCAATAACCCAAATACAGAATTTAACAACCCGTCCAATTGATTGAAAAATAAATGAAATAACAAACCTACCATTGCACCACTAACGTTCAACCAATTTGGTAATCTGGAGTATTTGATATCATAAAATGCTGCAACCCCTAAAAACACAATTAATAGGGCAATATCCATTACATTCTCAATCTGACGCTCAGCATTCTTAATGTATCAATAAATAAAGCATTCAATAAAAAGATTGGAAGGATGATAAGAATGGCAAAGATAGAAACTGAGCCACGCTCTCCTTTAAAAAATTTTTTCATCACGTCATCCCCGATCATAGTAATTAATCATGTAGTTTGCTTTTAAGATATCTATTGAACTTCATCTATGCTAAATTCCCATTCAGCCATGGTAAAAATTTGGTCCCATTTTGTCCCAAATGCAAAATGGTAGTTATCAAATTTATCGATATCAAACACAAAATCGCCTGTAACTGAATCCCCTGGTGCAATTTCTCCTTCTATAATTTCAATGCCTGAAGTTTCTTGAAGAAATTGATTATCTACAGGCCCTTCATATTGATTTGTTCCCATTTCTCCAAGGCTAGGACTAAAAATATCTTCTGCCTTAAATGGTTGATCATCAATATTTTTAATGGTGACATTAACTACTGCGAAGGTTTCATTAAATAATTTAATCTCGTCTATATCTCGAAAATGTATTTCATTTAAAGTAGCCTCATAGGTATATCTTTCTTCTGAACTTACTACAGTGCCTGCATCACCAATCTGAAGGCCAGACTGGTTTTCAATATGTTCATCCTTGTTTTCAACTTGATTACCTTCATCAGAATCCACTTCTTCAGACGTATCAGTATTATCTTGATCATTTTGTTGCTCTGTATCAGTCGTTTGATTAGTTTGTTCTGTTGTCTCATCATTAGAGCAAGACGCTAAAAACAAACTTATTATAATTAGTATACAAATAGATATTAATTTATTTTTACTCATATATTATCCCCCACCAAAAAAGTTGTTAATTGATTCTTTTATTCCATCATAGACGCTACCAAGACCAGACTCTTTCCATATATATTTGGAAAAATTGAAGGTACGAATTAACTCCAGTGTGTCCGTTACTACTCGACTAGAAGTTGCCTCAAGCTGATCCCTTCCAAGAATATCCTTAAAGAAGGAAAGCATAAATAAATTGGTAGTTGCTGTCGCTTTTACTTCACTGTATACAATGTAGTTTTCATAGTCTATATCTACTTCTATGGAACCATTATATGTTGAAATACCGTTTTGTATTTTTTTGCTTTTAACACTATCATCTGGCTCAAACAAGCCACCCAGCCCAAACATGTCTAAAACACTATTATCAGTCACTCTTCAATATAATCCATCTCCATCGAGGCCAGTGTACTGTTTCTCTCCAAATTCTCCAGTAGTTAAATCTTTGTTCGAGTCATTCCATGTATAAGCAACTTGGGCAGTGGCCTTTTGTGCTACATAATTCGCTATGCCTATTTGAAATATAACAATACAAAAGAACACACCTGCCAGCACAAAAAATAAAAATACAGGGAAGACAAGGGTAGCTTCATTTTTAATTGCAGGCTATCAAAATCTCGTTGTTCAACCCCTGTTTCTTTCGTTTTTCGTAGTTCATATACATTTCATTTGCTTGTTCATAAGTTATATGAAACTGATAAAGTTCACTCATATGAAATTCTCCCCCTTAAGCCAAATACATGTAATAAAATGAAGTTACAACACCTGGTATTACAGCATAAATAAATGGAAAACGATTAGAAATGTTATTCTTAAAGTCGTCCAATGGTGTTAACGATTTATCTCGAATCGATTCAAAAATATGATAGAAAGCTAACGTCATATTAACTAAAAATGTTTTGGTAAATAATAAGATAATAATTGCAATGAATCCAGCAAAAATGATGGAATACATAATGGAATATAGCGTAAATAAAACTCCAGAAATCGCTCCAATTGCTGCAAATAATTTCACATCACCAGCACCTATAGCTTTAAAAATATACAAGACTAGCATAATACCTCCACCAACCAATAACCCAAATACAGAATTTAACAACCCGTCCAATTGATTGAAAAATAAATGAAATAACAAACCTACCATTGCACCACTAACGTTCAACCAATTTGGTAATCTGGAGTATTTGATATCATAAAATGCTGCAACCCCTAAAAACACAATTAATAGATAGAAATGTGTTGGCATTCTTCTCCCTCCTTCCTAAATTAATTCCCTACCCAGCCATGCTCTGCTGCTTTTTTCTTTATTTTTACATTTCACTTTCAAGCATGCGGTTCTTTTCAAATACATGAAAGGTGTGTTACTACAACCTGATACAATTATTATGATAAACAATAATACTAATAGTTTTTTCATCAGTAATAACCCCTTCTTATATCAGATTTTCTTATCTCCCTTAGAATGAAGATATTTAAATTTAATATCTTCATTCTAAGAGTAGTAAGCTACCCCATATTGACAACGCTTATGATGAAACAGGTAGTTCGAATTTAGTTTCCTCATTGGATGCCATATATTCATAAACCAGATAAAGAACATTATCTTTGTTAAAATCACTACTTATATATACTAAATCACCTGTAATTTCTTCTCCTGGTTTTAATTCTTCGTTTCTTTCTAGAAAGAAATCTTCATCTTCAGAGTTTAAACCAATAGATTCTGATACAAGTTGGGCAGAAATCATTTTATTTGGTACAAATGGTTGATCGCTAATATTTTTAATAGTTGCATTAATTACAGCAAATTGTCCACCTTCTTCAGAAGTATAGCCGAATTGTTCTAGATCAATTCCATTAATTGGTTTTGAAGTTAATTCAAAATCATTAACCGTAACTTCGTATGGGAAGTCATATAAATCACTCGTAATTGTCGCCGTTTCCCCTATCTGATAAACTTTTTTATCCTCAGCATCTTTACGTTTATTATTATCATCGTTTGTTTCTGTCGCTTGTTCCTTGTTATCATCTTTCTCCTCTTTGTTATCACCTTCATCGTTATCGCTACAACCTGCTACTATAATTACTGCTAGTAGTACTAATAATGCTAATAATTTTTTCATTGGTATCCCCCTATTTCGTTTAACAAACAATCTACCAAGATATTTCCCCACTACCTCATTGCTATGCTTAGGAATAAAATATATCAAAATATCTCATTCCTAAGGGCAGCAATGCTACCCTAAGTATTATGCAAGATTATTATTCAATGTTCTTTAATGTTAAATCTTACTTCTTCATCCGTCATAAATTCAAAAACTAAAAAGCTATTATTTTCTTTTTTATCAAAAGGTATAAAAAGCTCAGTACTCGTATTTTTAATTGTAAGATTTACTACAGCAAATTTAACTCCAATAAAGTCTCCACCATCTGCATTAAAATTAGCAACGGATTTACCTTTATATTCATCCTGCTCTTTATAACTATTCAAGTAACTTTATAAGTGAAATCATATTTATTACTTTTCACCTGCACTGTTTCACCAACATTGTGTAGTTCAATATCTTCTTGATTAGTATTTGCTGTTTCTGCAAGCTCAGAATTTTTATTTTTTTCTCTTGTATTATCACTATCACTACAACCTGCTACAAGCATAATAATAGCAAGAAAAATTAGACAGATCTTTTTCATAATAATCTCTAAATAACTTACTTTTTAGGGTTAGGTAATACGAAGTGTGTTTCTTCATCAGATGATATTTCATATTTTAATGTGTATTTTTTTGAATCATCTAGTGGTATATCGTAAACTAGATGACCTTTCAATTCATCTCCGGGAGCCAACTCTTTATCACCAACTTCAAAAAATTCGTCATTTGAAATATCTCCCGCAGTGTCACCCTCTTTTGCTAAATTCGCTGAAAACATTTCATTTGGAACGTACGACTCATCACTTATATTTTTAATCGTTACATCTACTACAGCAAATCCATAACCTTCATCTGCACCAGTAATATAATCTTGTATTTTCACACTGTCTACTTCATTTTGGATATTAAAATCATTCACCGTTACCTCATAATCAAAATCATATAAATCACTGGTAATTGTTGCTGTTTCTCTCATCTGATAAACTTTTTTCTGTTCTACCGTTTCTGTAGTATTGGTTTTCGATTCATCCTGCTGAATCGCCGTTTCATTATTTTCTTCTCCAGTATCTTTGATAGTATCACCTTTATTACTACATGCTACTAATAACAAAATTGCTAATAACAAAGTTAATGATTTTTTCAAGAAAATCTCCTTCCTACACCGCCCCTAGTCTTATACGATATATAACTTCCCAGAAATAAAGCATATGTACGGGTTTAATACATTATTTTTTAACTGGTGTTAATGACCTTTTTGTATACTTTCTTTAATATGTAAAAAAACTAACGTCAACTTAATAAAAACGGTTTTCGTAAATATAAAACTATAACTCCAATAACCCTACGAATATAATAGATATATAAAAGCACAAAGCTTAAATAATACGCCTATTATCACTCAATAACTGCAAATAATTGCTCATCACAAGCACCTATAGCTTTTTAAAAATATAAAAGACTAGACATAATACTTTCAAACACGATTTGAATTTAGGGATTCTCTGCTTGCGAATATTAAAATAAGCTAGCGCAATTAAAAATAATTAATAAATTAATGTCCTTACAATGTTTTACCCCTATTAATTTCCAACCCATCCACGCTCAACTACAATCTTTTTAATTTTGATCTCTTTTTCAAAAAAAGGGAGCACAATTTGCATGGTATTTTCAGCTTCAATCTTTACATTTGCCGCATCTTCGCTAGTTCCATGTGGAAAGGAGGAATCTATTACTCGAACACTTTCTGGACTAAAAAAAGTTGAGCTAAATACATTTTCTTCGTATTTTTTTTGAACTATTCCTTGATAAATTTCATTGGAGAAGTAATTAAGTCCTTGCCCTGATGTTGGAATAACATCCTTACCTACTGCTCCTAATTTATCAAGTATATAATTAGCCACCTCATGATTTCCTAACTTACCTGCAGCACCCTCTGTCAAAGAATCAACAAACCCATCTGTTTGTTCTTGGATCAGACCTTGCCCTACCATTGCTAAATATGAATAATGAGCTACAGACTGAGCTGTTTCATTTACCGCTTCCTGTAATGCCATCTCAGCTATCGAAATTTTCACTAATGAGGTGAGAAACAAAATAAAAGTTAACAAAAGAGGGATGATTAATGCTGCTTCCAACGTTATACTTCCACTATTTTTTTTTAGAAAATTCAACATAACACACCCCTTTTCCTTATGATTTAATACGGTTTAATCAATGTTCACACAACGATCAGGAATCTTGTCGTAATTAGCTATTTTTTCTACTTCATAATTATCATTTATTAAGAAATGGTTCCTTTGTTCACCATCACTTGTTTCCCAAAATGTAATAAATTTACCGGTAAATCCATCACTTTTATGGTCTATATGTAGTGCTTCACAAACTTCAATATTGATAATATCAGCTTCTTGATAATCTCTGCCTGGAAAGTTCATGTCTAGTGCTCCTTCTACAATCGCACTTTTTGCTTTTGCTTGATCTAAATCTTCAATACGTATACCTGGGGCACTTTCAGTATCCGTTTCATTATTCCCACATCCGGCAAGTAATAGAAATGAGGCCCCTAACGCCATTAATAATTTCTTCATTTCTAGCAACTCCTAATTTTTATCTAAAATCACAACTTAATATTCTTGTACTTTCTCACTAAAAGGACCTTCCTATTAATCAATATAGATGCAGCGGTCTTCAATTTTTCTATAGCCAGAAATTATTTCTATCTCATAATCAGTAGTTAGCGAGAAATCGTACGCAAATTTACCATCACTTGTCTCCCACTCCACTTTATACATATCGATAAATCCAGCTTCTTCATTGTCAATATGGTATGATTCACAAACCTCGATATTTACAATATCGGATGGGCTATAGCCTTTATCATGTAGGATATGGCTCTCTAAAGCCCCTTCAGCTATGGCTTCTCTTGCTTTATCTTTATCTAATTCTTCTAAAGTGCCACCATCACCACCTGAAGAATTTGAACAGCCAGCTACTAAGAAAGTGATAAAAATAAGTAGGAATGATAGTTTTTTCATTACGCACAACAACTCCTTAGCCATTAATAAATACTTTATACTTCTCGAAAGTTTTGGGTGAGGAGTAGTATAACCTCTCCTCACCTTTTGGATTTCACTACTTATTGTTCTGGGTTCGGTAATTCAAAGTGTGTTTCTTCGTCAGACATCATTTCATACTTTAATACAAATGTATCAGCATAATCAACGCTTGTAAGGTATACTAAATGACCTTGTATTTCTTCACCAGGGGCTAATTCTTCATCTCCTACGGTAAAAAATTCATCATTTGATGTATGACCACCTTCTGCGCCCATTTCTGTAAAATTTGCTGAAAACATTTCGTTTGGTACATAGGCTCGATCACTAATATTTTTGATGGTCAATTCAACAACCGCGAATCTATCTTCCTCACGAGCTCCAGTAACATAATCTTCAATAGTTGTTCCATCCACTTCTCTAGTAAGCTTAAAATCGTCTACGGTTACCTCATAGTCGAATTCATATAAATCACTGGTGATCACAGCTGTTTCACCGATTTGATACACTTTTTTCTGTTCTTCCTTTTTCGAAGTATCGGTATCAGTTGCCTTTTCATTATTTCCTTCTCCAGTATCTTTCGTAGTATCACCTTCGTCACTGCATGCTACTAATAACAAACTTGCAAATAACATAATCAATAGTTTTTTCATCAATTATTCCCTCCTGATTAATATGAGTATACTTTCCGTTTTTCAAAAATATAATAGTTACCCTCTACATTTCCAGGTAATACTTCTGCTAATTGTGGAATAAACCATAGCTTTAATTTACCTTGTACATTTCCTTCGATATACGATGGCTTGTCATTTAAGTTAACACCTGTCTCCTTCGTTATAACCGCTTGTAGTCTTCTCATCTTTTCATTATTATACGGTTCACTGGTAGATTTCATAGCCATTATAATCCTTAGAAACATTGGCATCGTAAGAGTTACATACCCTCCCCCAAATGCTTTAAACGGATTCCATTTTATATTATATGGTTTGCTGGTCAAATCGCCCAGGTCTTTAGCTGTAGTACCTAGCGCTCCAGCCAATGCTTTAAAGAAGCCTAATGGTCCAGCAAAACCGCCTTGTATTCCTTGTCCAATCAAATTGCCTACAAATAAAATTAAAGCAATGTCTTTTAAAAACATAAAGTAATTCATTCCAGCAACATTATATCCATAAGTAATATATTGTGCTTTTTTTGTAGCAAAAGCATAGGATTCTGAAGCTCCAATTTCATATGGTTCTATTGATCCGTAATTCGCCATAATGTACTCATTAATATATAGTTCATTCCGAACAGAAGTTGGAAAACCTTGCATAAATACCACAAATTCTTTAAATCTATCGAATGCATCTTTGATAAATTGTAGACGACTCGGTTCTTCTGTATCGCCTACAGTTCCTGTTACTCCATCATATTCTGCGATAATATTATCAAGCTCAGCATAAAGCTGATTATCACTTGATATTTGATTTTTGATATCATTATATTTATTCAATTCTGCCCATAAACTGCCAAAACTTTCATCTGCTTTTTCTTCTTCTGCTTGCGTATCCACATTTTCCAATGCTTTTTTCAGATCATCATATTTTTGCATTTGATCTTCTATTTTTTTCACTTGATTTTCTTTTAAGTTATTTAACTTAGTCTCGATAGATTGAATAATAATTTCTGCTGCTGTTTTATTATTGCTATCAATAGCTATATAAAACAATGCAAATAACTGACCTATACTATACTGTCCTGGATCACTTAGGTTTGGATTATCACCTAAGGATTTGTCAATTCGAACTTTTTCATAAATTGCATCCGTACCATCTAAAATATCTTTAAAAAAATCATCCGTTAGTGTAAATTTCTCTAATTCTGATAATAAATCACTACCATCCATCAATTCATTAATCTGGTCATTATAATCCTTTGCTGATCCACTTTTGGGATTAGTCAATTCACCACCAGAACCAACTAAATGGGTAGGTATATCATTATGGTATATCTCGATATCGATAACACTTTTATATATTTCAGCGTTAATTCCTGCTATGTAATTATCGATTTCCTTTTCTTCACTGGAACTCAATTCTTCCTCTCCATCTGCTTCTTTTTCTTTTAACTCTTGATACCTATCAAGATAAAAGACTAACTGATTGAAAGTTTTTATTCCTTTAGGGATTTTCTCATTATCAGATGAAACTGGATTACCAATGACACGATTCTTAATATCTTCGTTAATCAGTTTGTTATAAGGATTTAATTGTTTAATAGATTCATCAATTTCAGCATTCCTCTTTTTCATTAAGTCAAGAATTTCTTCATAGTTTTCAACTAGATCCTCTGCTTCTTCTACATCTTCTACTGATATATCATTTCCTGTCAGTAATTCAAATAAATCTTTCCCCATTTGTACCGGTGCTTGATATTTCATACTTTCTATAACTTGATGTCGAAAAACATCATAGTCAACTAAGTTACGTGAATTATCAAAGCTTGCCGTTGCACTTGTAATCGATGGTCTTGCAAGGTTTTGTGTACCACTCAATTCAGAGCCAGAATAGAACTGATCATTCATATATGTAGTAAAATCCCCACCTGCATCATTTCCATCATATGCAAATAAGCCTACACCTGCCAAATCTGAACTAAACTGCGACATGGTAGAACGTAATGCAGTCTCCATTGCACTATCTATTTGGCGTTCTGCACTTAGAATACGCAACGTATCGATCAATAATGCATTTAATAAGAAGATTGGCAGGATAATCATAATAGCATAGATCGAGACAGAACCATTATCCTTTAAAAAAAATCGTTTTACTTTTCTTTTCAAGTTATTCACCACCAAAAAACTTCCTTATGGAGCTAACTGCATCACTTAATGCTCCATTCATGCCAAATTCACTCCATAAATATTTACCGAAGTTGGCAGTTCTAATTAATTCAGGAGTTTCAGTAACCACATGGCTAGATGTTCCTTTCACCTTGCTTCCAATCATATTTTTGAAAAAGGTGGGGATATACAAGCCAGATTCAGCCTCCACCTCAACTTCGCTATATATCAGCGTATTATTATAGTCCACTTTTAATGTAATTGCACCATTGTATATATCTGCTTTTCTTTTCTTATCTACTACTATATTGTCTCCAGAAAAACCACTTAAGTTAAAAAAACCTAAAACATCATTATCTGTGACCCGCCAATATAATCCATCTCCACCAGCTAGACCTGTATATTCTGTTTTTTCAAAATCACCCGTTTTTATGTCTTTATGTGTACTATTCCATGTATAGGCGAGCTCACTTGATACTTTATGCGCCATATAGCTTGCCGTGCCCATTTGAAAAATAATAATACAAAAGAAGACGCCAATTAGAGTAAACATTAGAAGAGCAGGGAAGACAAGGGTAGCTTCAATTGTAAAGCTTCCCCGTTCTTCCTTCATAAAGGGCTTCATATTAATTACTCCCTTCATTTTCAACTGTTAATTATTAATTAACATTCATTCTCTTACTTTACTTCCCCTTCACTGAATTCCCATTCAGCTCGGGTCGTAATTTGATCTGCAGCATGACCAAATACAAAATTGTAATTATCTGTTTTCTCTATATCAAACACATAAGTTCCATTAATAGAATCTCCAGGATCTAATTCTCCCTCTATCAACTGTATTTCTGAAGCATCCTGAAGATACTGAGACCCAATAGGTGGTACGTATTCATTGGAATCAAGCCCTCCTAAACCAGGTTCAAAGATATCAGTAGCATCAAACGCCCTATCATCGACATTCTTTACAGTAACATCTACTAATACAAATGTGTCTCCATATAAGGATACATTTTCAAGTTCATCACGATAGCTTACTTCATTTAATGTCACTTCGTATTTTAATTTATCAGGTGAGCTTACAACGATTCCTGTCTCTCCTATTTTCAAGCCAAGTTGATGCTCTACATACTCATCATTACTAGTTTCTTCGTCTTTCTCTTCTGTAGCTGTTCCATCTTCCGATTCTTGCTGTATATTCTCATTAGAAGTATCAGTATTATTGCTATCTGTTTCTGTTTGCTCTGCCCCCGTCTGTTCCGCTTCCTCATTTGGTTTATCATCAGAACAGGCAGCTAAGATTAGACAAATTATTAATACTAAGAACATGGATAATAAACTGTTTTTTTTCATCATAGATTGTTAATCCTCCTCAAAAAACGGATAGTCATGATCACTCACCTGGAAGCTGTTCATCTATATTGTCAAATAGATTATTTGCCCATTTTGTAATCCTTTCCTTGAATAAGAGGGCAATTGCTACTAAAACAGCTAATATTAAAAGCACTTCAATTGTTTCTAACCCTTCTTCATCATTCCAAAAATCCTTCCAAAAATTTGTGATTTTTTCCATGTAAACTCTCTCCTCTATGCATATAAATTTAATAATTAAAATATAGCTATTGCTGGGTAAATAACAATTAATAACACGGCACCAAATATAAAGATTATCGGGAATACCAATTTTGATGATGCTTCTTCCCCTTTAATTCTGGTAATCGTTTTTCGCTTATCCCATAATGATACCGATAATTCTTTCAGTGATTGAACTAAGAGAGCTCCACCTTTGCGATAATTCATCATAACGGTTGTCGTAAATATGGAAACCTCCTGAATCCCACATCTGTAATTTAGGTCCTTCATCACCTCCTGAAAGGGTGTGTTTGCTGACATTTTATTTACCGCTTCGTTTAGTTCAAAATATAATGGGGAATCAAAAACCTTTTGTTTATTCTGATCCACACATTTTTTTATGGCACCTTGAACCGTATCTCCTGCATTTACTAATAGAATGACTTTATTAACGAATTCGGGCAATTCAATAACAATAGAATCCTTTCGTTGCCTCACTTTTTTATCCAAATCCTTCACTAAATAAAAGCCTAAAATGCCCGTCAATATTAATCCATATATTAAATTTGTATAACCTCCACCGTCCAATTCCACATATACCATTGTAAAGAATACTGCTAATGTTATGGTTGTGATGATTTTTGCCAAATATATTTTGGTATGATCGGCTGATAGTTTACTTCCTTTTAATATGATCATTTTCTGATGAATAGAATTAATCAATTTCGGCATTCGTTTATACAAGTTTAATTTATCAATGATAGCTAATGCGTAAGGAGCAATGATAGGTAATGTAATGTCTTCTTTATAACTAGAAATAAATGATTCATATACCTTCTTATATTTCAAGTTCATGCCAATGATAATTAATAGAATCACCATCAATATACTTTTTAGTATCATAGATTAACCCTTCCTATACCTCTATGTCCATAATCTTTTGACTAATTAAAAGTCCACAAATGATACACGCGAGCGCAACTGTCATAACAATTGGCCCCAATGTGCCAAACTCATATAATGGTGCTACAAAATCAGGGGAAGTCACTTTCAGCATGACCGTAATTCCCACCGGAGCCACCGCCATAATCTTAGACTCAAATTTCTTTTGGGAAACTAGTACCCTAATATCCTGTTGTATTTCGATTTTATCTGTAATAATATCAGCTGTACGTTTGATTACTTCTACTAAGTCTCCACCAGTTCGTTTACATGTAATAAATACATCTGAAAAATTACGGATATCATCTACATCGGAACGCTTGGCAAAGTCATCTATAGCACGTTCAATTATTTCACCATTTTCAACTCTCCGGTTAATCAAGTTTAATTCCTTCAAAATGTACGTGTCATTATCGGGATAAAGCAATTTTAAGTCCTTTTGAGTTTCACGAAATGCATTCTCAATTGACTGCCCTGCTGCAAGAGATGATGCAAGTGAGCTAATTGCTTCCTTAAATTGTAAAGCCAATTCATCTTTTCGCATTTTTATTAAATCTTTACGCTTAAATTTAGGATAAATAATTCCAAGACATGCAGCGATACTTGATACAATGATACTGTCATAAAATATTATTCCTACACAAAATATAATACTAGCTGCTAATAATGTATACTTCACTCGTTCTGTTTTCGACAATTTATAGGTTCCATAGTCAATAAGATTTTCTCCACCTATGGTCCTTCTTTTAATTGCTTCTATACTTCTTCTTCTGACCTCAGCACCATGCTTTTCTGCCAGTTTTTTTTCTATGTTTGCCAACTTTTTCTTTCGGACTCTACGGAAAATAAATATTCCTACACAAACAATAATAGCGGTAAGTGAAAGGATTTCTCTTGTGTCCATTTATCATCCTCCTCTTCAGGCACACCTACTATTAGGCAAACTGCTCCAATACATCGTTCTTTCCTGTGAGTTTTAGCTTTGATGTATTTTCCAGCTTATGATCCGTCTTTTGAAGCTTACCGATAATTTTTCCTCTGTAGTCCTCTCCGGTTTCTTCAAAAACATATAATGGTTTAATAATAATTTCACCATTCTCTACTCCACACACCTCAGAAATCTCCATTACTCGACGCGAATGGTCTCTAAGCCTCGATAAATGGACCATGATATCAATTGCCGATCCTATTTGTTTACGGATAACTTCAATTGGTAATTCAGCACCACTTAAAACCATCGTTTCTAAACGGCTTAGCATATCATAAACGGAGTTCGCGTGCCCTGTAGAAAGAGACCCATCATGACCAGTGTTCATCGCCTGCAGCATATCTAATGCCTCTTGGCCACGTACCTCACCAACAATAATCCTGTTCGGTCGCATACGTAAGGAAGCCTTGATTAAATCTCTGATTGTAATTTCGCCTTTACCCTCTGTATTGGCATTTCTTGTTTCGAGACTAACTAGATTTGGAACTTTGCGTATTTGTAACTCTGCCGAATCCTCGATAGTAAGAATTCTTTCCTCGGTTGGTATAAAATTGGACAATACATTTAAAAATGTCGTCTTACCAGAACCCGTTCCACCACTAATGAAAATATTATATTTCGCTTCTACTAACTGTTCGAGAAAATAAGCAACGTCCTCATCCAATGCACCAAACTGGATCAAGTCTTCAATCATTAAAGGCTTTTCTGGAAATTTACGAATTGTCATTGCTGGACCTTTTAAGGCTACTGGTGGTAATACAACATTTACCCTAGAGCCATCTTCTAATCTAGCATCTACAATAGGACTGGATTCATTAACAACTCGGTTAACCTTAGAAACAATTGCTTGAATCGTATCTTCAAGCTTTTGTTGATTCTCAAATTTCACATTTGCATTCGATACTTGACCATCTCGTTCGATATAAATTTCATCATAATTATTTATCATAATCTCCGTTATAGATGGATCATCCAATATTGGCTGTAATACGCCAAGTCCTCTAAATGCATGATACATTCGATCAACGATTCGTTTAATCATAACTGAGGAAATCTTTGACTCTCTTGCATACTCAATCACTGTCTCTTCAACGAGTTCCAGTAGCTCGTCATTTGTAGTTGAATGCATGAAGTCTAGTGTTTCCCTTAATTTATCGATTAACAGCTTCGTAATTTCATCCTCCGTTTTTGGTACCTTGCTCGTGGGCTGTTGATGAGCTGATTCCTTATCCTTAGTTTCACTTATTGCCACTGCGGAGACACCTCCGATGATTGAATCGTATTTTCTTTTAGTAATTTGAAAAGCTGTTCACCGACAACGATATCTTCCTGTAACTTTGTTTCTTCACTTTTGTTAAGCCAATGGACATGAAATGGGATATGCGCTTCGATACTAAAATTAAATGCATCAAAACCGTCAAACAATTCCTCACCCACATTGTTTAGAATAAAGTGGATATTGGACCGATCATTCCCAATTCCAACTAAATCATGTTCCATGACATTATTAGCACTTGAAAAGCTAGTCTCGTTCGAAGACAAAACCCAGAATACTTCATCACTATTCTTAAGAGCAGTACGATTTCGTACATGAATGGAGCTATCAAGATCAACAATAATATAATCATAATTTTGTGTATCTCTAATTGCCTGTATAAGCGTTTCAATATCTTCTTCTGTTGCTAATTGCATTTCTTCTGGAAGTACTGGAAATGAGAAGTAGTCTATGTTTGTTAAAGCATCTCTTGACTTTAACGATTCGATATTAGCAATAAGCTGATCTTTATCTTTTTTTAAATAATAAAACACCTCGGCGGAGGATGGTTTATCCTGTTTGAAGTATAAATATGTACTATGTAATTCTTCCAGGCTAAGATAGAAGACGCGCTTCTCTTTAAAACTTAAATGCTTTGCTAAACAAAGGGATAAGATCGTCTTACCAACTCCACCATTTCCACTATAGAAGCTAATAACGCTATCCGTTTCTTTCCCATTCATTACCGAACCAAGCTTTCCGTTCATTTCATAATACATGGCTAACACCTGTGACATAAGCTCATGAAAAGGCTGATACTTATATATAGATGCAATGGAATCATGTGTTTTACTTATCTGTTCTTCAGAAAGTGTGATTATTTTATCAAAAGTAACCGAGCTTTCATGATCAATAATCATATCTGTTAGTAATATGTGCTGCTTCTTGTTACGTGTACTCTCTTTAAACGTATCTATTTCCGTGAAAATTTTGGAGGAAAATTTCTCTTTAAGATTTGAACTAATAAGAAAGTTCGAGAAATAATTAGCATAATCACTATCCTTTGTTAATAAAACCAGACTAATCTTATTCATTAGAATCACCTTTACTTAATGATTTAATACCATTTTATTTATCCTCCCTAAATATTACTAAAAACCGATTATAAAAATAAGATGTAAACCATAAAATGGTTATTTTTACCTATTGTTATTCAGGAATTACTTTAAATTCGAAGTATTTTTTGTCGAAAGCTTTAATTTAAGATATTTTTCCGTACGTTACATAGATAAATTCTTAATAAAATACGCCTAATTAAACAATTATGGCTATTTTTCAAACATAATCTGAAAAAACTATCGTAATTTAAATATTCTTTATTATCCATATATTATAACTATGGAATTTTTTCCTATATATAAGTTTCTTTTTAACTAGGTAATTTTACTTAATAACTAATGATGACGAAGCAGAATTTCCGGATTGTAATCAAATTGTAATATTAAAACAGCCACTTTTCTTCATTTATAGACGGAACTATTCATCCATTTTTCTATCGTTTATAGTTCATATTTCATTCCTCTATCAAAAAGTCCTATCAATTTCGTGGTAAAAACAGGGAAAAAGTGGCATTATCAATTTTATTCATTATGGTACGATTAGTATACTGTGGTAATCGTCCACGCAATAAGTTTAGAAAGGTAGGGAAAGCATGCATGAAATGTAAAAATTGTGGCTATAAAACGAATCAGAATAAAAATTTTTGTCCAGAATGTGGCAATCCATTGTCAGAACCAACGAAGAAAGTTGGGAAGAATAAAACAAATAGCAAAAAATTACTTGCCATCATATGCTCCACCATCATCCTGATTGCTGCTATTATTTCATTTTTCTTAGTTGGAAACAGTAAATTCACACCAGAGAAAGTTATTCAAGCTTTTGAAACAGCAGTCAACGAGAAAGATGTCGACGCTTTAAAAGGCATTCTTCATCCCGTAAATGACTCATTCAATGTAACAGAGGAGAATGCTTCACAGTTTTTGGAATATCTAGCAAACCACCCTAAAAAACACGAAACGCTAATTAATCGTTTAAACGAGCAAGTTGAAACGGTATCATCAGGCACCATGGCCAAAGCTTCTTTAAATAATACATATGCTACTGTTAATATAGTAAAAGATGGTAAAAAGTGGATGTTCTTCGATGATTATAAAATCATGGTTTCTCCGATGCATCTCGACCTATATATGGATACGGAAGGTATTGACCTGTATGTTGACGATGAGAAAGTAGGGACATCTTCTGGAGAAGGCTATCATAAAGAATTTGGACCATACATGCCTGGTATGCATAAGGTAACTGCTACCTTCGAGAATTCTTATATATCATCAAGTATTGATGAGGAAGTGGAATTGTTTAACTCCAATGATTCGACACTCATTCATACATTAGAGCTTGATGCAACTGAAGTGGAAGTTTCCTCCATCTATGATGATTCTACCCTCTATATTAATGGAGAAAAAACAGATATTACCGTCGGTTCAGACAAGACGTCAATTGGTATGTTCCCAACAAATGAATCAGTTTCCTTATACGCTGAAAAAGAATTTCCATGGGGAACTGCAAAAAGTGAAGAGCATTATATCAATGGAGATTATGTTCAGTTCGACACTATCTATCCATTATCAGAACAGAATGAAGAAGCATTATTCAAACAGTTAAATGATACATTGATTCAATATCGACAAGCGTTATCTAAAAAAGATGCATCCCTATTAAAAACTGGAGCTACGAAGAAGCTTAAAGAGCAATTAGCCGATAGAATAAAAGAAATAAAGGCCAAGGAACCAAAGTATACAGGCGAATTATTAAAAGCAGTATACAATAAAAAGTCACTGCTACACACCGAATATGATAAACAATTAAACCAATATATATTTCAAATAAACGCTGTGCTCACCTATCACGAACCTAATGGTGATTTAGGCTGGTTATCCAGAGATGAAGATAAGAAAAACTATACTAGAACGAGAAAGCTAACTGTCATTTATGATGAAAAAGAAAAAAAATGGCTACTTGATAAGGATGAATTATTTTACCACTCCATCATGGATGATGAAGCAATTGAGTTCCAATTCAATTAATTCATTCGCTTGACCTAATGAGAAAATCTTAGTGTATGCTAAGGACACAACAAAACTCCTAAGGAGTCAATGGCCTTCTGTAGCAATTAGAAAAAAATGTCTTTCACCTAGCTTTCCTAGTTAGGTGAAGGATATTGTTCTGTTCTTACAAGCCAAGGTTGTGATGTGCACTGTACTCTATTTTTACTTTTTTCATTAATTCCATTGCCTACTTCCTCAACATTCTAAAGCGACCTCGCTTACTTTTCTCACGATAGCTTAAATATCTAGAATAGGTTTTATCTAGCAGCAACATATTAATGTTGCTATTTACTTACTTTTTTAAACCTTGTATAATCGAATTAATTTCAACGCAAGAAGGGACTGAATGATGCGCAGCTATCAATATTTATAGCCCATAGTATAAATAAATTGGAGGGGTAAGTATTGATTACCAACTTAATCACGGATAGACTATGTTTACGAAAAATGGAAACAAATGATGCAGCTAGTTTATTCAACATTTGGTCCGATCCTGAAGTGACTAAATTCATGAATATAACTAGTTTTACTGATGAAAGCCAAGCACAAGATATGATTCATTTTCTAAATAAGCTGTATGAGGATAATAAAGCTATTCGCTATACAATTATTGAATTAGCAACAAATCAAATTATTGGCTCATGTGGTTTTAATTCGTTAGATCAGGAAAATGAAAAGGCGGAGATTGGCTACGAATTAGCAAAGGAATCTTGGGGGAAGGGCTACGCCACAGAGGCAATCTCTAAATTGCTTACGGTTGGATTTGATTCGTTTAATCTTAATCGTATCGAAGCTAAGATTGAACCTGATAATCATAATTCTATTAAACTAGTTGAAAAGCTTCGCTTTACGTTAGAGGGCACCCTTAGACAATATGAAAAGTATGATGAAAGGTACATCGACCTTCATTTATACTCTAAACTAAAATCAGATTCCATGTAAAACCAATAGGGCTGTCCTAGAAGGTCATCTAGCTACTGAAACTGAACTATACACTCCTTGCTGGAGAAAAGGTAGATCCTGCTTTGAGCGTTTTTCTTAGGAGGAAGCTTCACCTCTACCCGCGGAATCGTAATACAGCATAAAGTAAATCTTCAGGCAGTGGGGTTTTGTTTATCCCCCACCGCTTGTTCGTACCACAAGAGTATGACCTAAAGGCCTTTGAACCAATCGGACATTACTGGCAGGCGATCCCCCACTTATCCATATTGGTTTCACTTTATTGCTTGAGGTGAGGGCTTACTGCCTGTTATATGCGGGATAAAGATATTTCTTAGACAAGCACTGTCATCTCTCCTGCAAACCTGCTACATAAAAGTTTACCTTCTATTATATTAAAAGAATTCTAAATGAGGGAATCGAATGAAAATAAGAAACAACTTGCCAAAAAGCAACCCACAATTACACATAGATTTAATAAAAAAAGGATGGGTTCCAATGAGAGAACCTAAACATTTATGCCATGCTATTTTGTTATCTATTCCGTTGATGATGGTAGCTGCAATTCTCTCTATTGGGGTCATACATATCTTTTCCACTATATCCTTTCATGAGTTTGGACTGACAGCAGACAAAATCTCACTAACTATTAACGTTCCTATTATTTTTATGCTAATCCTACTTTTAATACTTCACGAAATCTTTCATTTGATATTCATACCACATTTTATTACATCAGATAAAACATATCTAGGTTTAACGTTATTCGGGGGGTTTGTAATAACAGAGGAAGAGATTGTAAAATCAAGATATATCCTAATCACCATTGCTCCGTTCATCACTATTTCCATAATTGCGCCACTGCTATTAGGTATGCTAGGACTCCTAACACCAGCATTAAAATTTCTGATAATCCTAAATGCAATGGCATCGTCCGTCGACATTCTTAATCTTTTACTCATACTTAAACAAGTACCGAAAAATGCAATTTTAACAAGTAATGGACCATACACATATTGGAGAATATAGAGGTGAACGAAGAAATAAAGTAAAACTTCAATCCGTGGGGGTTTTGTTTATAACCCACTGATTGTTCGTACAACAAGGGTATGACCTAAAGGCCTTTGAACCAATCGGACACTTACTGGCAGTTGATCCCCCCTCTTATCTATATTGATTTCACTTTATTGCTGGAAGTGGGGTCTTACCGCCAGTTATATGTGAGACAAAGTAGAAGCCTCCATGCTAATGGTAAATTTCAACCATCCATTCTTTTTTGCAAAAAATGATTAATATATCCCAAACACAATCTCAGCTTTTTACGTAAGCTAATGTACAAGATTATTTATTCCACATTTTATTATTTCCTTCCCTTTCATCCTCCTTTTTAATGGAGTTTTTTTATTTATGTTTTACAAGCTGGTGATCTTAGGAAGATGTTGACCCTCAATATCATTGTTACCATCACGATGAAAAAAGTATTCCAAAATGAAAAAAGACACCCCCTCCAACCAAGGAAAGGGCACTATATTCAATGCACATCAATCATATAAATCCGCAACCAACTTTCATTTGTTTTATCTATCCAAGTACCTTCTATCTAACATCAAAGCTTATGGTACCACTAGATGTTACCACACCAGTAACTACATCTCCATAATAGGTTCCGGGTAACATATCAGTAAAAGTTCTAGTTAGTAGTGGCTGCCTTAATGGACCAAAACCAGTACAGTTTCCCGATGAAGCATTACATAAACGCACCAATGGTTCTCCATAAAAATTCAAATTCCTTACAGTTACCGTAACGTCTGCACCACCAGAGGGTACTACTACTTTTCCGTCCCACTTACCATCTTTTGTTTTAAACTTGTATGGTCCGAATGTTTTCAAGAGAGTTACATCGTCCTTAGTAATAGCTTCAGAGGCATGTGACGTGTTTCCAAAAGCCACAACGGATATAACAGTTACTAACAGCAGGGAAAATAAAATTTTATACATCTTGTTACCTCCTTTTTCAATATACATACTACTTCTATACATATCCTTATTTCCCTGCAATTTTTTGTTAATTTTACAGCAATTTAACTTTTTTAAAAAAGCATCCTATTACAAGAAAAAACAGCTACATAGCGTTGATTTCTTCCATCCCCCTCCTACTCTTAGAGCATATTGTAAACTGATCGATATTTAGTAATACAGATTATATTAAGTGTATATTTCAGAATAAAAATCTACTCTACAAATAGGTTATTCGTTGAAGAACGTTAAATCACACTTACTTACTATACGAAGCAAACATAATTAGAATGAGTTAATACCAAACCAATAGAATATTTGCGATATAACAAGATTAGGTATCTAGGTATCCGTACAGCTTCAAACACTACACCATTTTAATTTTCTACCATCAAATGATAAAGTATAAATCTATTTTATTTAGAGGGTGTACATTTATTTAATTTTGTTATATATTGCAATAATAAATGACATTATATAAGGGTGAGTGAGTAATGAAGCGAACCGTGAAGATTGCCTCTTAAATTTATTCAAAAAAATTTAGGAGGCATATAAACTATGACATTTAATTTAATTGATATAAATACTTGGGAAAGAAAACCTTATTTTGAACATTTTTTAAATCATACTAGATGTACGTTCAGCATGACTGCAAATATAGATATTACAAGGTTATTAGCAAAAACTCGTGAAATGAATATTAAGTTTTATCCTGTTTTTATCTATATGGTTACTAAGGTCGTTAATTGTCAAGTTGAATTTAGAACGTGTTTGGATGAAGAAGGAAGACTGGGATTTTGGGATCAGATGATACCAAGCTATACTATTTTTCATAACGAGAATAAGACGTTTTCTACTATATGGACAGCATACGAAGTAAACTTCTATTCCTTTTATAAAAACTATCAACAGGATATGAAGCTTTATGGCAATGTAAAAGAGATAAGCGCAAAAAAACAAACGCCTAAAAACGCAATTCCTATTTCATGCATCCCCTGGACTAGTTTTACAGGTTTTAACTTAAATATCTTTAATGATGGTACATTCTTACTACCAATCATTACAGGAGGTAAGTATTTTAATCAGGGAGATAAATTATTTTTACCTATTTCAATACAAGTCCATCATGCTGTTTGCGATGGCTATCACGCTAGTCAATTCTTTGACAAATTACAGCGATTAGCTGACGAGTGTGAAGAGTGGCTATAACTCACTATATTTTTCGTAATGGGCTGGCGATTAGCAGCCCTTTTCTTATACAGGACTTAGATTATTTCTAAAAAGAAGCAAAGTTTCAAAACATACACACAGATTATAGAAATGATGAATTTGCGTATTGATTATCACAGCTTCCTATTTTAAAAAGGAAATCTTGTAAGAGCATAATAATACTTATAGAATTAACCTATGCATGACTAGCTATATGGAGAGAAAGAATATGATAAAGTAAAACTTCAATCCGTGGAGGTTTGGTTAGTACCACAAGGGTATGACCTAAAAGTCCCTAGAACTAATCGAACATTTACTGGCAGTCGATCCCACCCCTATCCCTATTGGTTACTTGACGTGGGAGTATTACTGCCAGTTATATATGGGATAAAAAGGGTATTATTTAGAAAAACTGAGCAAAATTCGCTCAGTCCTTATCACTAAATGCTCAGATTTACGCTTCCTCTAGTAGCTATTATGGAATAATAGCTACTGCTTGACCACCACTCCGGCTGCCCACTTCCCTTTCCGTGGGGTTTGTCCTTCAGCTAACTTTTTTAGCAAAACCCGCTCAAAAAAGTGGATCTTCAGGTCAAACATTTCCCACAGGAGTTGAAGTGGCCGGCCTTCGCTATTATCAGGCTCTACAACGCTAGCATGAAGTAACACAGCTGCTTTTATACTCACGGATAGCGATTTTCACTTTACCTATTGTAAAAAAAAGTCAACCTATTACTTATGACAAGAATTGTTGCACCTTCTCATAGCGGAGACGAATTACGTAGACTCCTGCGGGATTAGCACGAGCCGAAAATCCACTTTGCAACGTGTTCTTCTTTGCAAAGTTAGTTGAGGCCGTGCCCGCCGAAAGCGAAGTAATTCGTCGGAGCATTGCCAATATACATCAAACATTTCAAAATAACTACTTGGCTTAACGCAGTCATTGCACTAATTTTATACTTTCTTAACTTTTAAAAAAGGTATTGGGAGGAAGAAATTTGTGAAATTAGTGCCAATATATAGAATACATACTTATGTGGTTCCAGAATCTTTGGATAGAGTATTAGAAGGTGTGTTACATGTTGATGATTTAATTTATGGAAACTATAAAAACGTAGCTTGGCATTCAAATGATGGTATAGAGCAATTTGTCCCTTCAAAAAATTCTATGCCAACAGAGGGAGATATAGGAGAAAGGAAGCAAGTAACGTCGTTTAAGTTAGAATTTTCTATTCCTAGAGATAAGCATTTATTATTAAAAGTAATTGAAGAAGGCATTTACCCTAATCATCCTTGGGATGAACCAGTCGTGCAAGTAACCGAAGCATTTGAAACAAGAAAGCATGGATAAATCGTTTGGTAACATAATCATTCACTAGATTTTTAAGACAAACGGAGGTAGAAAGATGAAGATAAAAGAATTACCAATTAAATTTGAATTTAATGGACAAAACAATTATATTTATCCCAGCTTACTTATATCAAATAATGAATTAACCTTGATTGATACAGGGTATACAGGCTTTTTACATTTAATAGAAAATGAAATTTTAAAACATGGATATGAAATGAAGCATTTAAAGCGTATCATTATTACACATTATGATGATGATCATATAGGGTCCTTATACGATTTCAAGGAAAAATATCCTTGGATTAACATTATAGCTAGTGACCTTGAAGCAAAATATATTAGTGGTGAAATGAAGTCAGAGAGATTGATTCAAGCAGAACAAAAGCTAGAAAATATGCCAGAAGAAGAGATGGAATTTGGCAAATGGTTTATACAGCAATTAAAGAATTTAAAGCATGTTCCAATTGATGAAAAAGTCCAGGATGGAGATATGATTTTAGATAACAAATGTCGAATAATAGCAACGCCAGGGCATACTTCGGGTCACATTTCATTATATATTCCGAGTTTAAAAAGTGTCATTACAGGTGATGCAGCTGTTAAAGAAAATCAAGAATTAGTTATCGCTAATCCACACTTCTGTTTAAATATTGAGAAAGCGGAACAATCTTTGAATAAAATTAAAAGTCTTCACGCTGAACATTACTATTGTTATCATGGTGGAAAACTTACGTTAGTGGAGGCGTAGACACTAATTACCAGCCCAAGGATTATCCGAAATTTATAATAGAAAAGCCCTTCCGCAAACAGGTAGTTGCCAAGTAGCCTTTCAGCATAAAACCCCTGCGGGATAAATTGAAACTTTCATATAAATTATCGTAATATAAGAATGAGCAGCAAAGGAGGCGGAGCATAGATAGGTAGTTTTATAAATTTGATTTAATATGAATGTATGTAAATTAATAGAAGGAGTGAAACGATGGATAATGACAAAAATTTTGACGAACCTAAGGAGCAAAAAAGCAAAATAAACTTTGACTTTGGTAAGAGTTTAAATGAAACGAAAGGTATACTAAAGGATGCCATTATAAGACCACATTCTGTAGTGAAGTCGAATCATATCATTGGAATTGAAACGAGTATCCTCATACTGTTAATACTTTCAATTATCATAGGTTTATGTAACTTTTTATTCTTTAAGTTTGGATTCGATGGCTTATTGAGTATGTTTACAGAGATTGGAATTATGTTTTTAATAACTGGGACTCTTTCCTGGATTATTACTTTTGCAGCAGGCTATATCTCTCTATATATGTTATTGAAGTTTCTGGGGAATGCAAAATTCTCTCACCGCGAATTACTTACAAAGTACGCTGTCGTAAACATTCCATTTGCTGCTATTTTCTGCTTGGTTATCTGCTTTTTTGGATTTCTAATGATAGACTTGTTTGTAATTACCTACGTTTTTGCACTAATGTTGTATGGAGTCATCCATATTTATCTTTTCCTTGTACATATCAACAAACCAAAGTTTGATTTGTATTGGACCATGGCGGGATATTTGCTGGTACTGACCGTACTTACATATATGCTGAATGGAATTGATTTTAGTTCATTTTAACACTTAGAAAAATGTCAATGGACTTCCATTAGATAGATATAATGACCAAATTTATGGTACAGGAATCACCGCTTGAAGTGGAGGCAAAAAATCCTCTGCTCACTATCTTATTGTGCAATAGTACGCAGTGGGACGTTTGCTATGTGGGCTTGTATTATGCAAAAGTTTTTACTGCCAATTATATGCGGGATAAGCAATTAAATCAGGATTTGGTTCACTTTCTTTCACTTAGATATAACCTTGGTTTCCTAGGGCAGACTTCAACTAAAACTAGTCATTTTTCATATTGCTAAATATATTACTATTCCAAAATTAGTTAAGGGAGAAGGAGTTCTCTATCTATGCTCAAAAAATTTTATATGGTTTTTTTAACTTTATTAATAGCTGTTGGAGCGGTTTTATTGGCTGCTAGATATCCAACAGGTCCTAATACTGTTTCATACGATGAACCAGCTGGTTTGTGGATATCTATTGGTATAATCATTGTACTCTTTTTACCGCCTTTGCTTTTATCACTATTTAGTAATCGTGTTGTACGAAACATATCGGCAATGTATCAAGCATTTATAGTGATCTCATTTTTAGGAATTATACCAGTCGGATTTCTTTCTCCTAATAATCTTGGGTTAAGCGCTATTGCCATTTTAGGAGTTGTAGTTAGTATAGCTAGTATTATTGTAACCTTAAAAATCAAGTCAAATAAAAAAGCCAAATTTTAAATTACTTCAACTAATAGCTTTATGCATACACTTTATGAAAAGATGGACCTTTTCATACAAATTAATCGAAGCTAAACGAGATAGATATCTTTATTCGTTTCCAAATCGCACGAAGATGTTAAATAGTTATTGACGAATTTTCATATACTCCATAAAAAACACCCTAAATATTAGTTTTATCTATTGTTTACTTGACAGAGAGCATATCACTAAATTTAGGGTGTGGCATCTTCTCAGAGTTGTACATAAGAATGAGGCTTTTGTAAATTCATAACAACTCCCCGTTTTTTTAACCTTATTCAAATCCCTTCCTCATATAAGCATTCCCCCACTTCTCTATGGATTTTATTATTGGAATAAGATCCTCACCAAGAGCTGTTAGATAATATATTACCTTCTTAGGGTAATCGCTTGTTTCTTCTCTTTCAATAATACCATCTTTCTCCATATCTCTAAGCTGTAGTGTAAGAATGCGTTGAGTAACACCTGGTATTTCACGGCGTATCGCATTGTAATTCATTGGTGATTGAGACAGTAAAAATAGAATGATACCTTTCCATTTACCACCAATGATATGTATCGTTAATTCAATTGGACAGGCATGCTTTACAGTTAACGTACAAGTACCATATTGACTGCTTTTAAAGTCTGACATTTCCTCACCTCAATGGGTAGTTACAAAATTGTGCCTTCTTGTTACTACCTTTTTATCTTGTTAAATTTATGATATCAAATAAATAAGAGAAGGTGTATGAATTGAAATTCGTCCAAATTTCTAAACATATTTATAGACTTACCTACGAAACCGTTGTCGGTATTCCAGTCAAGATTAATACATGGTACGTAGTGGATGGTGAAGATGTTTACATCATTGATACCGGGATGGAAGAATACGCACATATACAGCTAAAAGCAGCAAAATCCTTAGGTGTTCCCAAAAGTATTTTACTAACACATGGTCATCTGGATCATATCAATGGAGCTAAGTATCTACGAGCTGAATTAAACATTCCTATTTACTCACACAAGAATGAACTTCCGTTTATTAATGGAAAAATACCCTATCCAAATAAAGTAGAAAAGGAAACAACAGGTGTTGAACATCAGGTTGAGGCTTTTCAAGATAGTGTCATTAACACGTTACCCCTCGATGTATATGAAACACCTGGTCATGCTCCAGGCCATGTCATTTACCATCATAAAGATGACAATGTGTTGATAACTGGAGACTTATTTATTTCTGATGCTAAGACCCTACACCCACCGATTAAAAAGTTCACAATTAATATGGAAGAAAATATTAATAGCGGGCGCGTAATAGATGATATCAAACCATCTATCCTATCTTCCTCACATGGTGAGGATGTTAAATATAATGACAAGTTATATACCATTTATAAATTTACATATGAATAGGAGATATAAAAATGAAAATACAATTATTTCAATTAGAGATTATAGAAGGCAACGTAGAACAAAATGAAAATCGTATCAAAGCCTTATTTGAAGAAAAACTCGAAACAGATACAGAGGTTGTTATACTACCTGAAATGTGGAATAACGGGTATGATTTACAACATTTAACAGAAAATGCAGATGTCGATTTAACAAGAAGTTTCCCTTTTATCCAACATTTAGCGACTAATCATCATGTAAATATTATTGCAGGTTCCGTTTCAAACAAACGCAATAAGAATATATATAATACCGCCTTTGTGGTATCAAAAACGGGTAAGCTAATTTATCAAAAAGATAAAATACATCTCGTGCCAATGTTAGATGAACAGCTTTATTTAACAGGTGGAAATGAAGCACCAGAAGTATTTGAAATTAATGATATCAAGGCAACTCAAATTATATGTTACGACTTACGTTTCCCAGAAATCACACGTTACCCAGCGTCTCAAGGAGCAAAAATCATTTTCTATGTCGCCCAGTGGACCACCAAAAACTTAAACCATTGGCGAACATTATTGAAAGCAAGAGCTATAGAAAATTGCGTCTATGTCGTTGCATGTAATAGTGTAGGTGTCGTGAATAACGAAAAACATGTCGGCAACACATACGCAGGACATTCCATCGTCATCGATCCAAATGGAAATATTATTCAAGAAGCAGGCAATCAAGAGACAATCTTAACAACAGAAATCGATATACAGAAGGTAACAGAACAACAGCAAAACATTCCTATTTTTGAAAACCTGAGACCAGATGTTTATAAGTATTCAGAATAGTACTTTCGTTATCGAGGGCTACAAATAAGGTGAATCATTAATCAGTGGAGATTTGTTTATTCTCCACTGATTGTTCGTACCACAAGGGTATGACCTAAAGGACTTTGAACCATTCAGACACTTACTGGCAGTCGATCCCCCACTTACCAACATTGGTTTCATTTTTTACTTGAAGTCGGCACCTCACTGCCAGTTATATGTGTGATAAAATTTGTGTAGGAAAATTAAAGTCATTCAAGAAAAATTCCAAATTGTAGGGAAATACATTTACTTAGTCTTGTAATTTAATGTAAACTGACTTTACACAATCCTTTAAACAGTTTATTGTAAAACAAATATACATATCTTAACCGTTTTAGTTAGGAGGAAATGAACATGACAAAAAGCAATGAAAAAGAATTATCAGTAGAACAACGTGAAGGATTATTCAAAGCATTGAAAACACGGTTTGAGAAAAACATGCACCGTCACCAAGGTGTCGAATGGGCTAACGTCCAAGCAAGGCTGGAAGCTAATGCGGAAAAACTGTGGTCGCTTCATGAAATGGAAAGCACTGGCGGTGAACCCGATGTTGTTGGTCATGAGCAGGGCCAATACATTTTTTATGATTGTTCAACCGAAAGCCCTAAGGGCCGCAGAAGTGTTTGCTATGACCGTGAAGCACTAGAGGCAAGAAAAAAACATCAACCAGAGAATAATGCAATTGATATGGCAACTGCCATGGGTATTGAACTTTTAACAGAAGAACAGTATCGAGCGTTACAGCAGCTGGAACATTTCGATAAGAAAACGTCAAGTTGGGTGCAAACACCCTCAGATATTAGAGAACTCGGCGGTGCCCTTTTTTGTGATTATCGCTATGGGCATGTCTTTCTGTATCACAACGGTGCATCCTCTTACTATGCTGCTAGAGGATTCCGTGGCTCGCTAAAGGTCTAAATTTTACACAGACGATTAAGTATGGACTTCTGCGATAAGACTTTGATTCATTCTTCAGCTAACATGCATAAAGGGTGAAATCATATGATTACATCTATAAAGGGACATTTTATTTTATCTGAGATAACCGCGGTTTATAATGCTGGGATATGAACACAAAAACATGGGTGTGCTACCATTACAATTTGAAAATGGAGAAAGTGCAGATTCATTAGGTTTAACTGGTAAAGAAAGTTCAAACAAAAAAGCAGCAATAAAGTGAAACCTCAATCAGTGAGGAGCTTATTTACCTCCCCCTTCTCTATATTGGTTTCACTCTATTGCTTGAAATGAGGGTCTTACTGCCAGTTATATACAAGATAAAGCTTTAACGAAAACAGTCATTCTCCATAACATCCTAATGAAAAAAAGCGTATAAATTTTGTATAGAGAGGAGAGGTTTTTATCGACATTACCAATCCAGCAGGTTTTCAAAACAGATTCTTGGCAAGAGTTTTAGATGTTATTATTATTTTTTTAGTGACAGGAATTATTTCGCAATTTCTATACGGTGTATTCTATGATAATGAAACCATTCGTCCTATTGATTATTTAGGGCTTATATATAGCCTGATAACACCTATTGTTTGGTATGGGTACACGCTAGGGAGGAGAATGGCGGGAAACCGTATTGTAAGAATTGATGGCAGAAAAATTGGCATAGGAACAATGATATTAAGAAATATTGTAGCAGGAATTATTTACATTCTTACGTTTGGAATAGGATTAATCGTAAGCGCCTTCATGGTAGGAGTGAGAGAAGATAGACGTGCCATTCACGACTTTATCGCACAAACGTATGTGACAACAAATCCCCCAACAAAAGTTCAATAATAATAGGGTAAATTATTTTAGACTCCTAGCTAACTTACCATCCAAAATCGAGCTATTTTCCATAAAAAGCTGTAAATAAGAAAGGCATCTCCAAATATAAAAGAGGTGCCTTTCTTTATGTTTAAGCAATCAGAAAGAAATCTATTTAAATAATAAATTTTTATTGTAAATCAATAAATTTTAATTGATTTACATATATTTTTGATTTAGAATTAGTTTGTAATAAATAATAACAAAGGAGAATGTTTGATGAAAAAGAAATATCTGTTAGCTTCTACACCAATCTTGTTGGGTGCTATATGTTTCGTTATCTATAGCTTAATTGGTTCAAGTGTGGAACCTGATGGTACTTTAATTGAACCGTTCTTCTTAATTAATTTATCTTATCTATTTGTTTTTAGTGGTGTACTCACCATATTTCTTATTTCTAGCGTTTCCTTCATTAAGCGAATTAGCAACTAGCATTACGTTATAGAACAAATAGTCCTTATGGTTAATGTAAGTAAGGGCTATTATAACCCTTATGAATACGAAGAGGGGAGAACATGAAATATATCATAGACCTTTTTTATTTCGGTTACCATCAGGCTTTATCATGCATTTTTCCAGTGGTTATTTTCGCGACACTTGCTTTGTCCAAGATAATTTCTATACCTGGCATACCACGCTACGATTTTATTCTACTAATCTGTCTTATTACGCAATATCTGATGTTAAAAACCAATTTGGAGTCATTTAAAGAGTGGAAAGTGATATGTATTTTCCACGTTATCGGATTACTACTAGAAGTATATAAAGTATATTTGGGTTCGTGGTCTTATCCTGAAAAAGCGTGGTCAAAAGTTCTTGGGGTACCACTTTATAGTGGTTTTATGTATGCAAGTGTCGCTAGTTATATTTGTCAGGCATGGCGTAGATTTCATTTAAAAATGAATAAATGGCCCAAAAATATATGGACAATACCACTTGGATTGATGATTTATTTAAACTTTTTTACGCATCATTTTATTTTAGATTTTCGTTAGATTTTAACACTGCTATTATTTATTGTCTTTTTACAGACTCATGTACAATTTATTGTACGGAACACAACATATAAAATGCCGTTGTCTATCTCATTTATCCTTATCGGCTTCTTCATTTGGGTTGCCGAGAATATTGCTACTTTCTTTGGGGCATGGCAATATCCTAATCAACAATTTTCATGGAGTTTTGTCCATATCGGAAAAATTAGTTCCTGGTACTTACTAGTAGTAATAAGCATCATGATTGTAGCGCAGTATAAACGATTTATGACACCTCTTCCTAAAAAGGAAAAGTATTCCATTAACAATCTTGGTTAAACAACCTTTGTATATTCACTTTAACATGAACATGCCCCACTCCTTAGCGAGTGAGGCACTATTTCTTCATTCAACTCTGACATACTGATTACTAGCTGTCACATAATAAACGTTTCCTTTACTATTTTTAACCTTGTATTGATAACCATTGCCTACTTTGAGCTTAGCTACAATCGTCGGAAAACCATATCCCTTTTTAAGATAGCCAACAACATATTTATCCGACCAACTGGGCTTGTTATAAAATCTTAATTGACCTGCATGTTTAGACTCTACTCGTTTGCCGATATAGCTTGCTTTTTGTGAATCGCCACGCATGCTATGAAGCAATGTAAGATTCTGACTGGCTGTTCCCCTATAACCTCGGATGCCATATTGAGCAGCATATCGCCGGCGTGCGCGAAAACTAGCGTTCTTGCCAATACTATTAAGGTAATCCACAATGGAATGACCGTTGTAGTTGTCTACTTCTTGGTTAGATGCACCATTAATTTCATCAATGAACCCCTTCCAATCATCAAGTAATTTTCTAGGGCAGTTCTTTCCACTCCAGTGCTTATGGGTAACAATTCTTGAAATCGGTATTTTATGCTCTTTCATCAATTTTTTAATTAGCCACTGTGCATTTTTTGTTGCTTTACGGAAGTCCCCATCGCTATTTTCACAAATCTCAATAGCAATGGATCGTCTATTACCAGTTCCATTTTCACCATCACCAGCATGCCAGCCGTTTTCATTCGTTGGAAGATGCTGGTATATTTCTTTATCATCTACGGTGTAATGCCAACCAACAGTTCGACCACCTGCACCATTATGCAAGTATTGATTATGCATTTCTGCATCTGCGCCTTCGCTGGTATTAGCAGTATTGTGAATTGTTAAATAGAGCGGAACCATAGCATATCCAGGACGTTGTTCCTTTTGAGAGGCAGGTATAAAGTCTTTAATAATTTTTGGCATAAGAAATCTCCTCCTTAATATTTTTATATTAAAAAAACGGCTTGCCCGTGTGGACTAGCCGTTTGACTACTTAATAATGCTTATTCTGTTGTATACTGCTTATGGCTGAAAGAATATATTGATTACCTTGTTATAATAGCTACAAAGTTAAAATATTAAAATAGAAAGGTAATATCTTTGTTTAGTAATGAAGTCAGCAGTCGCCCCCACTTAACCATATTGGTTTCACTTTCTTATATTGAAGTGAGAGTCTTACTGCCAACTATCTGCGAGATTTAATACTCATATTAAATAGTGCCTACATGTTAGGCGCTTGCCTCAGTATTTTGATAAATCGTGTTTCCTTCCTTAATAGTCTCTACTACGTTAATGTTATGAATCGCCTCTTTATCTATCGTGAGCGGGTTCTGATCCAATATTACTAAATCTGCATATTTTCCGACGGCAATGCTCCCTTTTGTATCCTCCTCAAAATATTGATACGCCGCATTGATGGTAACGGCTTGTAACGCTTCGTAAACAGTAACACATTCCTCTTCTCCAATTCGCCGACCACTTCTAGTTTTACGATTCACAGCACACCAAATGGCATGAAGCATGTCAGGTTTAACAACAGGGGAGTCCTGATGAAAATTAACAGCCAATCCTTTATCGAAGGCTGTTTTTGCTGGACTAATTCTGCTACCTCGTTCTTCCCCTAAGTTTTTGAGGTGTACATCTCCCCAGTAGAAGGTGTGCACATTGAAAATCGACGGAATCATATTTAATTCAACCATTTTGTCCAATTGATCACTACGTACAGTTTGACAATGAATCATTACTGGACGCAGCTTGTGTTTATTCGGATTAGCTGCGTCTTTTAAGGATTCCTCATAGCTTCGTAGTAACTGATCCGATGCGGCATCTCCATTACAGTGTGTCAGTAATTGAACATCATCATTAAGCGCAGTTAAAACAAATTTCTTTACCTCTTCATCTTGGAACCACGCATACCCTCTGTAATCCGTTTCTCCTTCATATGGTTCCGTTAACCAAGCTGTTTTTCCTTGTGGAGAACCGTCCAAAAAAAGCTTATATCCTCCAAGTTTAAACCGATTGCTGTACTTTTTAGCATACCTTTCGTATTGTTGTAGCAATTCTGTTGGTGCTTCCATTACTAATGGATAGGCAACGATATCTATCATGAGCTTGTTCTGATCTGCTAAGGTATGGAAAAGCTGCATCATTTCTTTACTTGTAGCACCGTCCTGGCAAGTCGTAATCCCATTTTTAATATATATTTCTTGACCTTGCTGCATCATCGCTGCAAAATTTGTCCCAATATCACTTACTACCTCTTCTCGGATAGCCATCATACTTGCTTCTTCTAAATATCCATTGGGCTCTAGTGATCCTCTTACTCTACCAATCTTACCGCCTTCATGATCTTTCGTATTTTCATCAATTCCAGCAAACTGTAAGGCCATGTCATTGACACAACCCATATGAGCAGATGTATGCATGACGATAACCATTCTATCCATCGACACTTGATTAAGTATTTCTTTGGTTGGATGCTGCTTTTCTTGTAATACATTATGGTCGTAACCAAAACCAATAACTGGATCGGTATCTCTCAATTGCTTCTCTTCTATATAAGACTTTAATGCGGTCACAATCTCATCGAAATTGTTACATGTACTTAAATCACACAAAGCTGCAACAGGACCAACCATCGAAACATGGCTATGAGGATCAATAAAGGAAGGTAACAACGTATGACCTTGTAAATTATGTTTTTCAATGTTGCCATTGTGTAATAGGGATTCAAACTTAGCTAACGAACCAAGGTCTTGAATGACACCTTTCTCTACCAATACAGCTTCGACTGATTCCTTGTCTTTTTCCATCGTGATAATTTCTCCACCATAATATAGCTTTTTCATTGTAATTCACCTATCCTTTTAAAAATAGGGAGTTTCTGCCCATCCCCTTGAAAAGGTGGAAGAAGGAACGTTTGATTAACAAATCTTTCAAAAAAATGAGTGCCTGGATTTTTCCACAAAGGGCCCATTTACTATCAAGAAAACAATAAACATTGACTTGTAAAAGAAGGTTTAACTAGTCCTTTGTCTTTCTTCCACCATCTTTTTTAATTCTTCTTGTCCGTTTCTAACAGATTCAATTTCTTTTATCGTTTTCAATTTTTCTGCTATAGGTTTCAATACTTCTTGAAGTATTCCTTGAAAGCACAGCGCCTTTTCATCTTCTTTTATTTGCATTCCTCCATTTTATCGCGTCTAATTCAATAAAGCGAGCGTTTCAAACTTATGATTCCTCGATAGTATTTAAATAACATACAAAAGAAGTAACGTTTTGGTGTTCCTGCGTAAATTATCTACATGTTCCCTCATCGCGTGAACTTCACGATTCTGTACTGCGTGGATAAACGTGATTTCACATCCTGCTTGGTTTTCAACCAATGTATTCAGTATACTCATCATCGGTGTAATTCTTCCGCAAGTATCTCTCGGGATCAATATAATTAATGCATACACCTCAGTTGAAATTGCACGTCAGGCTGAAAGGACACTTAAAGGGCATCTGTACTACAATGCCCTTTAAGTTACCCACTCTACTCCATTATAGGTTGGGGAAAGAGAGAATGGATATTCTGGGGAAAGGAGCTGTACATTACTTCCCTTTAGTACCAATAACATACTTAAAAATTATTACATTTTAGAGAATGTCCTTGCTGGAAATTACGAAATTTTTTTAATTCTATCATTCTTTCAACAAAGAAAAACCGCATGTAACAATGCGATCGACAGCAAAAAATAATTCTAAAATATTTTCATGATCATGTTTCCCTTTTGTAATATTTCTTTTTACCCTGTTTATGGTGACATCAATTATTTTGGCAGGAATAGAATAGCATCACCAATATCTCTTTCACCTGAATTATCGGAAGGATGGTTAATTAATTGACTTCCAACTGTCATTGTTGTGGATCCTCCACCATCAAGATTCATTGCTTCATAAGCACCCAAGCTTTTCATAAGCTTTGCCGACTCTTCAAAGGTTACTCCAACACTATTCATTGGATCCCTACCATCTACAGTTACAAAGATTATATTACCATTTGCTTTAATGCCAGCAAGTGTTCTAGGGTGGCGGCTTTTAACAAAACTATTGAAAAAGTCTTCGCTCCAACGAAACCCTTCTTCTTCTGAGTGAATATCTATTTTTCCGTCATCCAGAATGCGTGGTCCTCCATTTATAATACTAGTGTACCTTTTGGCTGGCACCGATTTCCCATCTAATGATAAATGAGTTTCAACTTCGATTGACATACCGATCTGAGCATTTTGGCTTAACCATTTTATAGTGTCTCCAGTGGCAGCAAGCACTGCCCCATTTACTGGGATATTGCCACCTCTATTATGACGAATATCCGTTACCTTCCCTTTTGCATCTAAAACAACCTCTAAGCCATTTCCTGCCGGCGTCTCATCTCCAAAAATGGGTTTAAACAAAATTAGTTCGTCATCATCTGTACATGTGACATCGTGTTTTGGATCTTCTTTTCGTTCGTCCTCTGAAGTACCACCACAACTACGGATCAACCCTGGCTTTCTATTCAGACCATCTATAATTGATTTTTCCCCATTTGAGGAGATAGCTTTTAAATCTGTTTCCACATTTGCAATAGAGGCCTTGTTTTCACTCAAGTCTGAAAACAATAAACTCGTTCTATCCCCTACTGATTCACTAACAACTTCCCCATTCACCATTGAAACACCTGCTAAATCACCTGGTGTCCCATCGTTTGCTCCTACAACAAAGTATCCCCCGTTCACAGCAGCAAGTGAATTCATGCGTTGCGATATACTTGTCAATTGTTCCTTCCCCTTAACCACATCATTGGATAAAAATGACCTAATTTCACCTTTAAATTTATCTGGATTGACTTCTAAAACATCAATATTCCACGGACCTGTGTTTTGAACCCCATTATTTTCAGTTGGGTTCCCACGGTCAATATGTGTATGTGATAGGCCAGGTGCAATTTCCTTCTTTTCACGAGATTCTTCCAACCATGGATCCCCTAAATCCAACCTTTGCCACTTGTTTATAAGATAAGCCGCATCCCTTTTGAGCTTCTGATATACCTCATCAGAAATTAATTGATTCTTTTTCTGCTGATTAATCAATGTTTGAAATCCATTCAGATGCTTGACGACTTTTTGAGGCAAATTTTTACCCTCAAAATGACTGACCGTTTTCAGATGCATGATTAAAGAATGAACTGCGCGCTTATTTGTGATTAAACCTGTTTCTTCAAAGTATTCTATTAGTTTTGTCATCCCATCTGCATGAAGCGGATTCTCTCCTGGTTTAATCGTAATATCTGCTACTAAAGGAAGATGATCAGATGCCAATGAGTGAATTACCTGACTGGAACTGACATTTAGTCTTGGAGATGTTAAAACATAATCGATTCTTTTTGTAGGGGAATCCGCCGGATACGTATATCCAAAGCCATCGTCATTAACAGACCAGACATCTGTATAAATTTGAAAAAGTGATTGCATTTCAGTTGCATTAGGCGTGGCATTTAAATCACCCACCAATACGTTATTATTATGCCTAGAAGTAATTTCCACTATGTCCTCTACTTGCCTTGCACGTACATTAGAACTCAAATGTGAGGTATGTGTTACATAGAACCATACTTCTCCCCCAGCAACGTATACTTGTGCTTCCAATAGCCCTCTTTGCTCCTCATCATCTGTCAATTTCGTTAACTTGTAGTTTTTTGAATCAAGAATAGGATATTTGCTTAATATCGCTGTTCCATATTGGTGATTATGAGCCTGTCCTTCTTCAGGTGGATAGTTAAGATTGGGACCAAAAACGTAATGCATATCTAACATTTCAGCGAGCTCTTTAGCCTGATTTTTAAAGTCACTTCTCTCTGACCAATGATTATCTACTTCCTGAAGACCGATGATATCCGCATTAGACTGACGAATTTGTTCCGCTATTCGTTCTAAATCCAATTTACCATCCATTCCCTCTCCATGGCGAATGTTGTACGTCATTACTTTCATTTGTAAAGACTTTTCTCCCAAATCCGAAGAGGAATTCTCCGCTGCCACCATACTTCCATACATAGCTATAGACAACGATAGTAAAACGATCGCAAACAGAACTATAACTGATCTTTTAATGTTTCTCCCTCCTAAAAAAATAGTTGAATTATAGCTAAACCTCAGATTTCACAATGTGAGATTTACACCTAGATTGGGGTTCTTTATATAATTAATATTTATTGCTTCATAAGTTATTCGTTAATCAACGTTAACTTTTTATTAATTCTCGCAGAAAACGAACTCCATAAAATCCGCTCCATCGTTTCTCCATACTTTTAAGTAATTCAGCAATCTCTATTATTATGCATCATAACGCTTTGACAGTTTCTCCTGATGGGCATGGAACATGTGCTTAGTGCGGTGATAAAGTTTACTGCCGGAATGGGTTATTAGACGGAATTATTCAAAATGACTATACGCTTATATGCTTTTCTTGCCTTACTGCCAGTTATATTTAGGATAAATGGTGATACAATATGCAAAGGGAGGGAAATACAAAATGGAATTCGAATTTGGGAATGCTGCTATTATTCTACCCCCTTTACACATTACCATTATGGCAGTAATCATTATTTTCTTTTTAGTAAGGTGGAGTAAGCAATTAGAAACACGACGTTTTACGATTTTCTTTTACTTTCTAATAAGTACAAACATTGCTCCGTTTTATTCTCATACTAACGAGCAGGGAAGCTTTGAGCTATGGATTCCCTTAGGGTCTATAGTAATTTTCCTGTACTTGTTTCACAGCAAAGGAAGAAACCATCCTTCTAAAATAAAAGCAAGCATTCTAGGGCTTTCCATAGCTTTATATCAATTGATTCTTCAATATGTTGGGTAATTCTTCGATTCTATTAAAGGGATAAGCTATTCTTGAATAAGAAGGAGCTTTCTGAATTAGTCAGAATAGGGAAAAGGAAATTTTCTAATGCTTTGCTTATACAATCTGTTTATAATTTACTACAACAAAAAATGGTTAAACCCCTCCCTTAAACGGAGCTGTTGAAGTGAATATTTTATTGATATGATAAAGGGAAACTTTAATCAGAATGGGGATTGGTTTATCCCGCCACTAATTGTTCGTACCTCAAGGGTATGACTTATAGGCTTTGGACATTTACTGACAGTTGATCCCCACTTTTCCATATTGGTTACTCTTTATTGCTTGGAGTGGGGGGCTTACTGCCACTTATATGTGGGATAAGAAGATGAGCTATAGAACATCTTCTAAAGCGATACTTCAAAGGTATCGCTTGTTTTAGTCTGGACTTTGGATGAAAAGCTCGAAATATTGACAGTTTAAAATTTATTTTTTCCTAAAAAGCGGAACTTTTCGGAATGTTATTCAGTCTGTATATATAAAGGGAAATTTCAATCCATTGTGGGAGTTATTTATCCCCCCACTGATTGTTCGTACCTCAAGGGTATGACCTATAGGCTTTGGAACCAATCGGACATTTACCGGCATTCGATTCCCCACTTCCATATTAGTTTCCCTTTATTGCTTGGGATCGGGGTCTGACTGCCAGTTATATGTGAGATAAAGGGAGGTGGTTGAAATCAGCCGTCTAAATGAAAAGGAAATATATGAAAGCCATTTTGAAAAGGTGTACAAAACAGCTTATTTTATTTTAAAAAACGAAGAACTAGCAAAAGATGCCACACACGATACTTTTATAAAAGCGTTCAAACATTTGAACAAAATCAACCAGCATGCAAGAATTAATACTTGGATAACTACTATTGCTACACGTACAGCTATTGATATCTATAATAAAAACAAAAAGCAAATAGCATATGAATTTAAAGAAGAAAACTATCTATCAAAGTCAGATGAGTTTAACGTTGAGATTGATGAGTTAGAAAATTATTTATACAACATTCCACCTGAACATAAACAAATATTGATTTTAAAATATATGGAAGAATTAACAGAGAAAGAAATTGCAAACCTTCTATCTATTAAACTAGGAACTGTGAAATCAAGAATATTTCGGGCAAAACAAAAATTATACGAACAGTATACGTTAGGAGGTGAAAATCGTGTTGGAGAATAATCAGAATGAACAAAGGTTAAAGGAACACGTAACAAAGGAGATAGATTCGATTAGAGTGCCAACAGGATTGAAAGAAGAAATGTGGACACAGGTTCAGCCTGTACGTAAGAAGAGAAGAATACCTTCAAAAGTTCTTCCGTATATAGCTACGCTTGCATGTGTAGCCGTCTTAATTCCGCTTGGGTTAGCTGTATTACCTTTTAATTCGGAACCAACACCTAGTGACGTTGTAACAACTCAAGAAGAACAGATAAAGACAATAGAAACTGTATTACAGAATGCTCTTAATGGTCCAGATGCTGAATTGAAGCAAATATTTAATCGTGATACATCTATAGAAGACAGTATCCAATATGATAAAGAGCGTTTTAAAGAATATTTTGCCAATGATACAGCCTATATGGAATTTGTAAATAGTTACGGTGCAGTTTTAATGATCATTCCTATACGAAACGAATACACGCTGCAAGTAAAAGATATCAAATTTGAAAAAACAGATTCTAAAGAGATTATTTATAACTTTTCAGTTGAGGTACTGTACCAAAAAGAGGGCAGTGAAAAATCAGACGTTGAAGTTGTCGATGGGCAAGCAAATCTTAATGAGGACCATAAAATAGAACGAATATTAATCCGATTAAACGACTTATGGAATGCTATAGAAAAAAACTAATGTAAAGGCGATTTAGACCATCGTCTTTTTCTTTACTACCGATAGTGGGTCGTTCACCCTTTTATACATGATAGTTGTTAATGAAAACTAAATCAGATGTACATTTAATAACAAAAAATTCTCTTTTGGTTTAATTCCTTTTCACAGTTTCTAACCCTACCATATTGATTAGGATTATATAAGTAAAACAAGCCCCTCGTGGAAGCTTGTTTTATTTTAATTTGTACGAGTTCCACTAGTGACAAATCCTAGCTTCCCACCAACAACTTCTTTCACCTCATGAATGACAACAAAGGAACTTGGATCAATGGTTTGCACCTTCTTTTTGATTTTTAAAAGCTCCGTCTTTTTAATAACCGTATAGATAATTCTTTTATCTTTATTGACGTAGTATCCATATCCATAATAAATCGTGGCAGCATTACCAAATTCGTTTGTAATTACGTTAGAAATTTCTTCATATTTATCTGACATAATCGTCATCGCTTTCTTATTATGGAAACCTTCAATTACTTGATCCGCTATTTTTGTACACAAATAGACAAATATAAAGCTATATAACATATTATTAATTCCAATAATAAATATGAAAGCTGCTATGATGATGCTATCCATATAAAATAGACTCTTAGAAAAGCTATATCCCTTTGTGTAATTTAATAAATATGCAAGAAGAGTTGTTCCACCGGTCGAGCCATCAGCGATGAAAATCAGACCTAAACCAGTCCCAAGTAATAATGCGCCAAATACAATGCCTAACACCATATCTTCAATACCAAACGGAACAAAGCTTAGGATACCAAGAAATAAAGAACTCATGGCAACACCTAATATGGTATAAAATATCGTTCTTTTCATTAAGAACTTATATGCGATCGCTATAAAAATAAGATTGATGATAAACGTACTTATACTTGTTGGGATCTGAAATAAATAGTATAGAATTAGAGACATACCAATTGTACTTCCATCACCTAATCTATTCGGAATAACAAAAAATTGAACGGATGCAGCAATCAGAAAAGATCCGACTATAATTAGAAGCACATCTTTTATAATGTTTTTCATATAAATAACCTCCCTAGCCAAAAAATTAAATGTAAACCTTCCATCAGTGGGAGCTTTGTTTATCCCCATGGTTTGGTAGTACCACAAGGGTATGACCTAAAGGCCCTAGAACCAATCGGACATTTACTGGCAGTTGATCCCTACTCACCAATATTAGGTTCTCTTTATTGCTTGATGTGGGGTCTTACTGCCAGTTATATGCGGGATAAAGTGAAACTTCAATCCGTGGGGTGGCGTATTATCCCCCACGGATTGTTAGGTGAACCAATCGGACATTTACTGGCAGTTGATTCCTACTCACCAATATTAGGTTCTCTTTATTGCTTGATGTGGGGTCTTACTGCCAGTTATATGCGGGATAAAGTGAAACTTCAATCCGTGGGGTGGCGTATTATCCCCCACAGATTGTTAGGTGAACCAATCGGACATTTACTGGCAGTTGATTCCTACTCACCAATATTAGGTTCTCTTTATTGCTTGATGTGGGGTCTTACTGCCAGTTATATGCGGGATAAATAAAAGACTTTAGAAATTAACTATTTCTTAACCTCTAAAGCCACTAAATTCAACTATTAATTTATACACCTCATCATGTAACTTCACGATTATAGTAATCTCTACAAGCAAAGTCAATACACTGTAAAATTTTTAGATTAATAAGATATATAATCCATTGTCATTCCTATTAGCTATGCTTTTAAAAACAAGCTGAAATTGTATGCCTATTGGTGAATCACATGAAAATCAGCCTAACATTATATAAAATGAAACTTTAATCCGTGGGCTTTTGTTTATCTCCACGGATGGTAGTTAAACAAATTGGACATTTACTGCCGTCGATCCTCCACTCTTCTTAAGACGAACAATTCTTATTATGAAGTGGACACACCAGACAGTGTGTGAGTGTTTCCTTCTTTTTTTCCAGCTTATGAAAGTAGCAGCACGTACGCCTTATTTTTTGTTCACTAAGAGAATTGGGATTAGTCAGATAACTACTCATAGGATGATTCATACAATCAAAATAGCTTCCATCCAATTGATTCAATTCTCTAGCAAGTTCAATAATTCTTTGGCGATGATCGGGATATTTCTCCACTGCTTTTCTAAAGAAAGAGTTGAGCCGAACCGCTACATTTTCCCATAAAATAAAAAGAGGAATATTTGTCACCTGGTGAAACGCCTGCAACAATGGCAAGATATGATAAGCAAAAAGCCCCTCCCAAGCCTCCTGTCGTGAGTCAGTATATTTGACCTGTAGAGCATCTACCCTAATATCCAACTGCTCGCTAATGGTGCAAGAGGAAAGGGGAATGATTTTGGCTTGTTCTTCCCATAACATGGAATCCAATACCTGAGCTGGAAGAACCTGAGCGTACTTCTTCATCATCATTGACGCAGTAACCTTTAAGTTGGGAGCATAGATTCGCTGCATTTGATGATTTAAAAATTCAATACATTTTACCTCTTCCATTAATGCAAGAACAGGAATCATTAACGAAACCCCTTTCTATTGCGGTATAGTAAATAAATGAAAAATGGTGCCCCAATCCCAGCTGTAAATACTCCAGCAGGAATATCCGATGGCAAAAAGGCCGTACGAGCTATGATATCAGCTCCCATCACTATTAACGATCCGATAAGCGCAGAACCAACTACTAAATTAGCAAACGATTTATGCAATATAATCCGAGCGATATGAGGAGCGATTAGCCCAACAAAAGCTATGCCACCTGCAAAAGAAACAGCAGCGCCAGCTAATGCAACACTCAAAGCAAGTAATAGAAAGCGGAAAAATTGAACTCGAACACCCATACCGATCGCTATATCGTCTCCTAATTGCTTGACATTTACAATCCCTGTAAAAAATAGCGAGAGAAAGATCAAGGTAAGGATAATGGGAAGGAGAATGATTACTTCCTGCCAATTGGCACCGTATAAACTTCCGGTTAACCATAGATATACTTTAGAAGCAATGGCAGACTCACTTGATACCATAAACATGGTCACTATGGCATTGGTCAATGCAGAAATGCCAATGCCAATAAGAATTAATCGCATGGGAGTCACCCCATTTGACCATGATAATAAATAGATAATAGCTGATGTAACTGCTGCTCCAATAATCGAAGCCAAGGGAAGCCAATTGACACTCATCTCACCCAGTAAAAAAACAATAAACAAAACCGCTCCTACAGACGCCCCTCCTGTTACTCCTACAATGTCCGGAGAACCTAGAGGATTACGAATCATCCCCTGTAGAATTAACCCGGAAACTCCAAGCCCTGCACCCACAAGGAAACCCATTATTACACGGGGCATTCGGAGTTCATGAAGTATAAAAGTATAATCGCTTTCACTAAAGAGCTCTTGAAAAACCGCTCCCACAGGAATATAACTGCTTCCTGCTGAAAGGCTTATGATAAAGAAAACTACCGTAAGCAATAATAAGCAAATCAAAATAAACAACGACTTTTTATGAAATTGCATTGAAATTTTATCATTTTTACTTCTGATTGTGTAAAAGTCACCCACTTTTCTTCACCCCTTTTCTAGCTATATAAATGAAAAATGGCGTTCCGAAAAGAGCCGTCATAACTCCTATAGGCATTTCCTGAGGGGCAATGACGAGTCGTGCTGCGATATCAGCACATAATAGCAAAGTAGCCCCGAATATACCACTGATCGGTAAAATCCATTGATAATTTGGTCCTGTGATTCCTTTAACAATGTGAGGTACAACCAGGCCAATAAACCCTATCGATCCTGCTATAGCTACAGAGCCTCCAGCTAAAAACACAATAATGATTCCGATTACCAATTTAACCAAACTGGTGTTTAGCCCAAGATTTTTAGCCACATCGTCACCAGACATAAGAATGTTCAGTGGCTTTCCAACCAATAACGAAATAATAATGGCTCCTAAGATAAAAGGAAGAACCGGTAGAAGAAGGCTTAATTCCCGACCCGCCACAGAACCAGCTAGCCAAAACAACACGCTTTGTATACGCTGTTCATCCAAAACGAGCATCCCTTGCGTGAATGAGATAAAAAGCGCGCTAATTGCAGCACCCGCTAAGACAATGCGAACTGGAGACAAGCCATCTTCCCCCATTGAACCTAGTAAATATACGATCGCCCCCGCAAGTCCAGCTCCTATAAAGCCAATCCACATATACCCGCTTAAGGATTCTACTGAAAAGAAGGTAGCTGAAGCGACGATAAAAAATAGTGCTCCTGCATTCACCCCAAAGATGTCAGGTGCTGCTAATGGGTTACGCGTCAATGCTTGCATAAGCGCTCCGGCAATGGATAGACTTGCTCCTATGGTAATAGCAATTAATGTTCGGGTTAAGCGCGACGTACGAATAATGACCTGATTTGTGTCGGAAGGGTCATAATGGAAGAAGGCGTCCCAAACTGTAGAGAGAGGTATAGAGGTTTTTCCTAAAAATATGCTTAAAAAAGATGCAATTACAAATAAAAGCAATAGAACAAGAAGCGTTATCCACCTTAAATGTCGATTGTTTATAAATTTGTTCATTATTTTTCTCCCCAAAGAAACAAAGATAGGAGAAATCCTCCTATCTTTCGTCATTTATTTTTCTAAATCAAACCTGTCATACAAATCGTCCAGCATTAAGTTTGCGGCTTGAATTCCACCGGACATGTTCCATATAACTTCATCGACCATATGAACCTCGTCATTGTTTACAGCGTCCAGATTCTGCCAAAGAGGGTGGTTCGTCCATTCTTTATAATTATCTTTAATCGCTGGGTCATCACTCATGAAAACATAGAAAACATCAGCGTTCATTTCATTAATACTTTCTTTATCGGTTAGCTTCATACCCCATTCATCTGATTGTTGATTCTCTGGTCTAGTGAAGCCTGCTTCTCTAAGAATCATTCCGGCAAAACTATCAAAATAAATACGAGCATGATCACTTCGGAAGTTCAAGATAGAAACATTTAGCGGCCACTCATCTCCTAACTTTTCGGCAGCTTTTTTATTGAAATCTTTAATCCGTTCATCCCAATTGGTCAAGATTTCATCTGATTTATCTTGCTTATTCAACGTTTCTCCCATTAATTTAACTGTTTCCTTAAATTCATAGACTTGATCAATGGCTACAGTGGGAGCAATTCTATTTAGTTTTTCATAGATTTCCTCATGTCGGAGTTTCGATGCAAAAATAACATCCGGTTTTAACTTCGCAATCTCCTCTAAATTTGGCTGTGTCTCTTCCCCCACTAATTTCGTTCCTTCTAGATCATCTCTAAGATACTTATAAATAGGTTTCTCTACCCAGGACTCAACGATTCCTACTGGCTCCACCCCAAATACAATAGCGGTATCCGTTGCTCCTTGGTACAGCGTCACAACTTTTTCAGGGGTTCCCTTGATAGTTGTCGTCCCCATAGCGTGATCAATTTCCCGCTCTTTTGAATTCTCGCTTGAAGACTTCTCCCCTTCCTCAGACGAAGCGTTTTTTGAAGAAGTTTCTTCCGATCCACAAGCTACAAGCAGTGTAACCATAAGTACAACAAATAAAAGTAATCCCCATTTTTTATGTAATTGGTTATTTAGCATATGTATTCCCCTTTTTTGATAATGATAATCATTTTCATTTAATATTATAGTATTTCATATGATAACTCATGTCAACAATACAGTTAGGACTTTCCATCATTTAACTATAAGTAGAATTATAGAATTAAAAAGGAGCTTCTCAAAAGTTCAATAAACTAATCAGAAGCTCTCTACAATATAAAGTAAATCCTTTTTATTAAATAACAAAAGGTATGTTATTCAGGGGTTATCAAACAAACTCCTTCACATAGGGTTTCAGGCGTTATTACATCACCTGAATTTTTTGGAAAAATATTTTCTCGCTCGTTTGGGCATTTTAAAATCTCCTCGGCTTTTATTTGAGCCAAGTCTATCTGACCTTAACTAACTTGTCCAATTAGGTGTAACAGATTCATGTTAACTTTTTTAATTACATCCGAATATTCTTCATTTAAAAATTTCTTACTAAACTCACTTGTTAATAAGAGAATTAGATATCCTTTTCATTACGACACTTTTTACATCTTTTCGGGTATGAAAAGCCTTTTTTCTCATAAAATCGTTGCTCTCCCGTTGTAAAAGTAAATCTTACTCCACATATCCAGCATTTTAAAAGCAGGTCATGCGGCTCTAAGCCCTCTAGTGCTTCATTTATAGATTCTGTCCTTTCTTTTACAACTGAATGATCAATCGGCTCATTTCTATTTATTACATTTATAGTTGTTCGAATCTCAGCTCTTACCTTTTTATAATCAACTTTCTCCCATAATTCTAAATAAGGGATAAACGTTTGATCTCCGGACTCTTTAATCTTCTCAAGCAATAATAGAATCATTTTCCTATTCCGATCCTTTAAATAGCTCATATCAGGATTTTGTTTTCCCTGTTTGGCCCATTCCTTCCATTCATTTAAAAGTTCATCAGCATATTGATCGGACTCTATGTACCAACCCCGCTCTGTGAAAACAATCATTGGAAATTTTCCGTCATACTCAATTTCTAGAAAATCATAATCAATCATCCAATCAATTTTTTTCATAATTTCATCTAGTTTCTCTGACTTAAAATAACCATAGACAGGACACCTATCCAACCCCAGTTGCAATACTTTCTTTTCCCGTGAACCCTTTAAGATTTTAGCAAGAAGTGTTCTTCCTCCTTTTGCAATAATTTCATCAGATGCTCTCAATATAACTTTTATCTCTTCATCAGATAATCGATTAATCTTAGATTTCATCAAAACGGTAAGTCCTCCTCATCCACCCAGCGTTTAGATACAATCGCATCTTCTTGCTTCATAGATTTTCTTAATGCTTTACTGAGAGCTGGGTTAACTGTTAGGCCCCTACCAAACATCTCCCCATAAAGATTACGAATCCATACTTTAACAGTTGCTTTCCTTTTTTGATTAGGGACTGGGATATTTTTAATTAAGCTCTTTGGTGTCATCCTCAACTCCTTGGTCATTTGTATATCAGTCTCATTCAAACGACATCGTGTTTTTGCCCCTTCCCAAGCTTGTGAATTCTTTTTTGTCGCCATCACCATATCCACACCTTTTTATCATTCTATAATTTCTGAGGATTACCATAAGTCCTGTATAATTGTGTGTATTTTTTACTTGAATCCCCTCTTCTATTTTGTTCTCTTTAGTGACAAGACTTCACATTAATTTTACTTTGTTTGAGTCATCTATAAAAGTCATGTATTCTTTTTTATATCGTTTTTCTTTCATCTTCAATTTTTTTGATATTTTCTTTTCGGCAATACACCACCAAAACAGCAAGTTACCCTCATTAAAGAAACCTTTTTAGCAAACTTTTATCATGTCGGATACTTGGTATACAGAAATCTACCTTCAGTATCTAATCTGTACATCGTATACGCAGCCAATTCATCCCACGACTAAAGTCACGAGCGTTCCCGGCTAAATTCTAAATTTTTTCACTGTTTTTTCTAAGAAAATTATAATTCCAACCTACTTCAAGCAGTGAATAGACAAAAAGAGACTTCTCAAGAGTTGAAACCCATTGAGAAATCTCTGTTACTTCATGTTAGTATTTTGTTAGCAAATAACTCAATAATCCTTATTTATCAAGAGTTTTGGAGCATGAATTACATCATGCCGCCCATTCCACCCATGCCGCCCATGTCAGGCATTCCGCCGCCTGCAGCGCCGCCATCTTCTTCTGGTTTGTCAGCGACTACTGCTTCTGTAGTTAGGAACATAGCTGCTACAGATGCTGCGTTTTGTAGTGCAGAACGAGTAACTTTTGTTGGGTCAACAATTCCTGCTTCAACCATGTTTACCCATTCGCCAGTTGCTGCATTGTAACCAACGCCAACTTTTTCACCTTTTAGACGTTCTACAATGATAGATCCTTCTAGACCAGCATTGTGTGCGATTTGACGTACTGGTTCTTCCATAGCACGACGTACAATGTTTGCACCAGTTGCTTCGTCACCTTCAAGATTAAGTTCGCTTACTTTGTTATAAATATTTACTAGTGCAGTACCTCCACCAGCAACAATACCTTCTTCAACTGCTGCACGTGTAGAGTTCAATGCATCTTCAATACGTAGCTTGCGTTCTTTTAATTCTGTTTCTGTTGCAGCACCGACTTTAATTACTGCTACACCGCCAGCTAGCTTAGCTAAGCGTTCTTGTAATTTTTCTTTATCGAAATCAGAAGTAGTTTCTTCAGCTTGTGCACGAATTTGTGCTACACGAGAAGAAATTGCTTCAGGATTTCCAGATCCTTCTACGATCGTTGTGTTTTCTTTTGTAACAACAACTTTAGATGCACGACCTAATTGCTCAATTGTTGCACTCTTAAGATCTAAGCCAAGATCTTCTGTAATTACTTCTGCACCTGTTAGAGTAGCAATATCTTCAAGCATTGCTTTACGACGATCACCGAATCCAGGAGCTTTTACAGCTACAGCGTTGAACGTACCACGAAGCTTGTTAACTACTAAAGTTGCAAGAGCTTCGCCCTCTACATCTTCAGCGATCATTAATAGTGGCTTGCTTTGCTGAACAACTTGTTCAAGTACAGGTAGTACTTCTTGGATATTACCAATCTTTTTATCTGTAATAAGAATGTATGGATCTTCAAGAATTGCTTCCATTTTATCTTGGTCAGTAACCATGTATGGAGAAGCATATCCACGATCAAATTGCATACCTTCAACAACTTCTAATTCCGTGTTAAAGCCTTTAGATTCTTCAATCGTGATTACACCGTCGTTTCCAACGCGTTCCATTGCTTCAGAAATCAAGCTTCCAACTTCACTGTCACCAGATGAAACGGCTGCTACTTGGGCAATAGATTCTTTACTTTCAATTGGATTTGAAATAGTTTTAAGTTCATTCACTGCTACCTCTACAGCTTTCTCAATACCACGACGAACGCCAACTGGGTTAGCACCTGAAGCAACGTTCTTAAGTCCCTCACGAATCATAGATTGAGCTAATACAGTTGCAGTTGTTGTACCGTCACCAGCAACATCATTTGTCTTAGATGCAACTTCTGATACAAGCTGTGCACCCATGTTTTCGAAATGATCTTCTAGTTCGATTTCTTTTGCGATGGTTACACCATCATTTGTAATTAATGGGGAACCAAATTTTTTATCTAAAACGACATTACGGCCTTTTGGTCCTAATGTTACTTTAACTGCGTCTGCTAATGTATCTACACCACGAAGCATTGCGCGACGTGCGTCTTCACTGAATTTAATTTCTTTAGCCATTGATAAAGCCCTCCTTAAATTCTTTAATTAAGTATCTGTATATCTAAGATTAGCCTATGACAGCTAAGATGTCATCTTCACGAAGAATTAAGTACTCTTTGCCTTCGTATTTAACTTCTGTACCAGCAAATTTTGAAAAGATAATGCGATCACCTTCAGAAACTTCTAGAGCAACTTTTTCACCATTTACGATTTTTCCAGAACCAACAGCTACCACATTTCCTTCTTGTGGTTTTTCTTTTGCAGAGTCTGGAAGTACGATACCGCTTGCAGTTTTCTCTTCTTGTTCAACAAGCTCGATAACAACGCGTTCTCCTAGTGGTTTAATCATGAAGAAAGCCTCCTTAATTCCATGTCATTTTATTTATTAGCACTCTATATCACCGAGTGCTAATTCCAATTAATATGATAAATAATTCCTGTTAAAAATGCAAGTATGAAGAATAGATTTTTTTATAAAATTTTCTTACTCGAATCAATTCGTATGTCTTTACCTTCACAACATATCCAAAACCTTTGTTATAACATAAAGAATTACTTCAATGAGTCTACTGCCTGCACAGAAAAGTATTATCATTGATAATGTTTTACCTTGAACACAATAAAGTGAAACTTCAATTCGTGGGAGTTTTGATTATCCTCCACGCTTTGTTAGTACCACAAGGGTATGACCTAAAGCATTTGAGCCAAGCGGATTTACTGGCAGTCGCCCCCCACTTTTAATGCTTATGGCGAAAAAGACCAACTTTATTTCCTTATTAACATACAGATAATGAATTTGTCATACCAAGCCAATGATTCATTCTATTGTAAGTAGCTTTTCATTTTATGATAAAATAAGAGAAGTATAAATAAATACGGTTCTATAGCTTACATAGAATCACCTTAACACACCTTTTTATGTTGCTGATACGTCACTTTTACATGATGTCTAAAAAATCACGTATATGTATTTTATCGTTAATAGATTTATTTCAGCAAACATAAACTAATTGGAAGAAACAAAAATGGATACATTCTTAACTTAGAGATAAAGGAGTCGTTGTATTTTGCCAAAACGATATTGGTGGGTCATCATAACATATGTACTTGTACAATTCTCAGGAGTTATTTTTATCCCACTTCTATATGCATTGTTACCGATTAATCAGATAGACGCGTTTGTTTACTGGTCGCTGATTAGCTTTATAGCAGGAGTAATTATTGTCTTACAATTAATGAAACCAGACATGAAACAAGGAGTAAATCAACGAGATGCTGCTTCTACTGGAAATGTAATTCTTTGGTCTATTCTCGGTGTATTCATGGCATATTTCGCACAGGGAATCGCCGGATCAATTGAAGTGAAGCTGTTAGGTATTGGACAAGATTCGGAAAACACACAGGCAATTATGGATGTGACTCGTATGTCACCACTGTTTATGATAATTCCTATGTTTGCCGCTCCAATCCTGGAAGAAATCATCTTCCGTAAAATTATTTTCGGACGACTGTATTTACGGACAAACTTCTTCATTGCAGCACTTTTATCCGCGCTCATTTTCGCGGTTATTCATGGTGAGCCTGAGCATATACTTGTATACGGTTCGATGGGCTTAGTGTTTGCGTATCTTTATGTAAAGACAAAGCGTATTATTGTACCAATTATTGTTCATATGGCTATGAACTCATTAGTCGTACTTATACAATATAACATTGACCCAGAGGAATTAGAAAGACAGTTAGAAGAACTACAAACCATTTTCATGCTACATTAATACGAAATGTTGAGTAAGGATTTATTATGGAGGCTTTATAAATGAAGATTTCACCGAAGACCATGGCGATTATTTATTTTATTATGGGAGTATTCTTTACGTACATTGCCATTCTGAGTGCAGATGATACCATCTGGAATGTGACCACAATTATATTAGCAATATTTGCTACACTTGAAATAGGCGTTAGTATTCGTTTAATGTCCTTACATTTTCGCCTTAAACATAAAAAGAAGGAATAGCAGTGTATTATGCTGCTTTCCTTCTTTTTTCATGGGTGCTTTTATTTAACCGCCTTTAACTTCTCCAACCAAGCTTCTTTTTGTTTTATTTTTTGTTCCATCGTTGTATAGCGGATAACAAACATATCGGAATCCTTCACAAACACGCGGGCAAGTTCCTCTTGATCATATTGCAGTGAGTCATTAGTAATAGCAAATTCATAGAATCCTTCTTCGTTTGTTACATCCATTTGCTCAAATTGAAGCTCTCCATCAATCATATCACTCAAGTTACCTTCCATGTTTGTAATGAAGTTTTTAACTCCGATCAAATCTTTTCCATCTTCATAATAATGAAGCGTCAGTAATTCAGTATAATTCTCAAAGGTTTCTCCAGAAACTAAAAATTCAACAATAGCCTCCCCTGATTCCTCTGCATAGTTTCCAAGCTCCCATTTATCTTCACTAAATGGCATCTCTAAACTTCTAATTTCTTCTACATAGTTACCTTCCATCACAGGCTCTGCTTCCCCAGCCTCAATTACTTCTCCATTCTCGTCCAAATTAATCGTTTCGCCGATTTCACTGCTATAGATTTTCCATTCCCCATTATCCGGCTTCAATATATGAACACCTGTTGTTTGATTGTTTTGGTAATCAGGGCCTTCCACTTTCATATTCGTCTGCGTATAAGCTAATCTTGCTTCAGCTGCTGACTTTTCTTCTACATGTACATCCGTTAATGTAATATCTAATGTATATGCTTGTAGGCTATTTATTAGCTCCTTTGTTGTATCATAACCAGGGGACCCAGGATGAATGGTTTTCATATGGCCTTGCAAATCCTTATCCATCATTGTTTGAATATTTTCTTCTAGAACTGCCTTTAAGGTATCATCTTCTGGAATAGTAGCTTCTGCTTTTGGTTCTTCACTAGCTTTGGCAACTTTTTCACTATCACTACTATCTTTAGCACCACATCCGACTATGAATATAAGGCTAAATATAAAAATAAATAGTAGTGATTTCACCTTCTTCAACATACAATTTTACCTCCTGATTTATGTAATAAGTAAGAATCCCTACTTAGCATAGCTCATGCATATGTATAAAGACAGACGTCTTTATACCCAAAAAATATTCTGAAAATACAGGCTGAAGGTTCTATAAAATTAATGTATTACCAATATATTCCTAAATTAGACGCAAAAAAATACAATAAATTGGAAAAATAATGCAATTTATATGCCATAACACCTGTTTAGTTTCTGGGTATTACTCTAAAAATCACCGTAAAAAAAATAATAATACCTTACAGATCATGTGAAACTTCTATCTGCTGGGAATTTTGTTCCCCACGGTACCACAAGAGTATGACCTAAAGGCCTTTGAACCAATCAGACATTTACTGCCAATCGATCTCTGACTTATCCATATTGGTTTCTCTTTATTGCTTGAAGTGGGGTATTACTGCTAGTTATATGATGGGATAAAACAATTATAATTAATGACCAGTAGACATTGTTGTCCTCATGAGTGGGCTCAAATAGAAATGTACGACTGGAGCGTGTCACCGGAAATAAAGCAATCATGGTGAGCTTGCGAGCCAATGTTGACTTAGCATAGGGCGATTCGTGAAGTCGCCTCGTTTCTGGGCGCTATAACTAGACGCCGACCCAACACGCTTATATCTACATGGGCTAATTTTATAACTATAAGAAAAACTGAGCAAAATTCGCTCATCTCTTATCACTACATGCTCAGATTTACGCTTCCTCTAGTAGCTATTATGGAATCACTCCGGCTGCCCACTTCCCTTTCCGTGGGGTTTGTCCTTCAGCTAACTTTTTTAGCAAAACCCGCTC